>JAYVBO010000168.1:0-1727 GCA_043750435.1 Betaproteobacteria bacterium
AAGTCGGTGGCGATGTAATGCGAGGGCGACTTGGGCGTGTAAAACGCGCTGACCTCGTCGGTGTAGAACCAGGCCGTCGTGGCCAGCACATTGGTGCCGAACTTGAAGCCGTGGAAGTTGGCCAAGAAGAAGTGGGGCCCCGTGGTGAGGGGCACGTCTTCAAAGGTCAGCACGGACGCATGGGCGCCAACCGACAAGGCAGCCAAAGCGGCCGAGGCGACAATTTTGCGAAAGGTATGGGCCACGCTGAAGCTCCTGGTTGATGCCGGAACCATAGCGAATTCCGTGCTTGTTGCGTCCCCCGTGATCGGGTGGGGAAATTGCAAAAAGATGTCCGCAGGGACTGACGCCCAGAACCGGCCGCACTGTGCGGCCGGTTCTGGGCGCTTCTGTTCGCTTCTGGGCGCTGTAAGGGTCAGGCCTGGCGGCGGCGGACCAAGGCACCCAAACCCAGCAGGCCGGCCGTGAACAAGGCCAGGCTGCCCGCTTCGGGCACCGGCGAATTGAAGGTGAAGTCGTCCATGGCGTAGAAGCCCTGACGGCCCACGATCACCACCGAGTCCACCAAGTTCATGTAGCCGCTGGGCACCCAGGAAGACACCGCCGTCAGCACCTGTGAATCGGCCGAGGTGTAAACCAGCGAGCCGCCGCTGTAGAGCTGGTAGCGAACTTGGTCGCCGCCCGAAAACCAGGCACCGTCGAACTTGAACGGAACGGTGTTGGAGATGGGTTGGGTGGCTTCCCAAGGATTGGTGTTGTTGTAGAGCTGGAAGTCGGTGGCCACGAAGATGGCGCCCGAGTGCGGCGTGTAGTCAACGGTGGCGGTGCTGGTGTGGAACCAGGCGTTGTCAGACGCGCTGTTGGTGCCGAACTTGAAGCCCTGGTAGTTGGCCGTGAAGAAGCGCAGACCGTTGCTGAAGTCGTCGAAGTTCAGCACGTCGGCGTGGGCCACAGTCGCCGCGCTGCCGATGAAGGCAGCCAGGACGGCTTTGCGAAAAACATCGGACATGGATAACTCCTGAATGTGGGTGAGTTGCTGGCCGCTTGTTGTGTGACGAAATACACAGGCAGCGGTCCGCTGTTCCTATGGAAAACGATAGCAGCAGGCCCCAGCCAAGCATCCCCCCTGTCTCGGGGGCATCGCCTGTAAGTAATGCTGCGCAGTCAGGGCTTGGGCACCGCATCGGGGCTGAATTGCCAGCCGTAGCGCCGCGCCAGTGCATTGATGTCGTGTTGGGTGCCTGCGTTGCCCTTGTCGAACAGGTCTTTGGCCCAGGCCTGCATCACAGGCGAAGCGCCTTCCCAGTCGGCCAGCACCACTTGCATCAGGATGGGCTGCACATGGCCTTCGAAGGGGCCCAGCTGCTGGGCCTTTTCCCAAGCCGCTTGCACGCTGGCTGGCGGGGCGCCCATGGCCTGGCGGGCGGCGGCCAGCATGGCCCAGCTTTGCGGGGCGCTGGGGCGCAGGGCAATGGCGGTTTCGTAATAGGCCACGGCCCGGGCGTAATGCTGGCGGCGCAAGGCCAGGTTGGCCCAGTCGCGCTGGCCGGCCACAGCGTGCAGGTCGCCCAGGCGTTCTTGCATGTCGGGGTCGTCGGGCGCCAGGCTCAAGGCGGCTTGCAATGCCGTATGTGCTGCGTCCCATTCTTGTTGTGTCTTGGGCAGGCCGGCGCCACCCACCCAGGCCAGCACCTGCTGGCGCGCGGCGGCTGAACCGGCATCAGCGC
>JAYVBO010000169.1:0-4070 GCA_043750435.1 Betaproteobacteria bacterium
TGGCGATCGCCCGACTTCTTGAAGGCGTCGTCCAGCTCCTTGAGCAGCTTGCGCTGGTGTTCGGTGAGCTTGACCGGCGTTTCCACGGCGACGTGGCAATACAGGTCACCTGGGTAGCTCGAGCGCAGGCCCTTGATGCCCTTGCCGCGCAGCCGAAAGGTCTTGCCGTGCTGGGTGCCTTCGGGCAGCTCGATCTCGGCCTTGCTGCCCAGCGTGGGCACCTCGATGCCGCCGCCCAGCGCCGCCGTGGTCAGGCCCACGGGAACGGTGCAGTGCAGGTCGTCGCCGTCGCGCTCGAAGATCTCATGCTGCTTGACGCGGATTTCGATGTAGAGGTCGCCGGCGGGGCCACCATTGGTGCCGGGCTCGCCGTTGCCGGCGCTGCGGATGCGCATGCCTTCGTTGATGCCGGCAGGGATCTTGACCTCCAGCGTCTTCTGCTTCTTGAGCTTGCCCGCGCCGTTGCAGGCGACGCAGGGGTCGGGGATGATCTTGCCGCTGCCGTGGCAATGCGGGCAGGCCTGCTGGATGCTGAAGAAGCCCTGGCGCATGTGCACGGTGCCAGCGCCGTTGCAGGTGGTGCAGGTCTTGGCGCTGGTGCCCGGCTTGGCGCCGCTGCCCTTGCAGGTGTCGCAGTTTTCCCAGCTGGGCACGCGAATCTGTGTTTCCTTGCCGAAGGCCGCTTCTTCCAGCGAAATCTCCATGGCATAGCTGAGGTCGCTGCCGCGGTAGACCTGCTGGCCCCCGGCACGCCGACCGCCCGCTGCACCGCCGGCGCCGCCAAAGATGTCGCCGAAGATGTCGCCGAAAGCCTCGGCGAAACCACCGAAGCCTTCACCGCCGGGGCCGCCGCGGCCACCCGCCAGATTGGGGTCGACGCCGGCATGGCCGTGCTGGTCGTAGGCCGCCCGCTTCTGCGGGTCGGACAGCATTTCGTAGGCCTCTTTGGCCTCTTTGAATTTCTCTTCCGACTTCTTGGCATCGTCACCCTGGTTGCGGTCAGGGTGGTGCTTCATCGCCAGCTTGCGATAAGCCTTCTTGATGTCTTCGTCGGTCGCGTTCTTCGGCACGCCGAGGATGTCGTAAAAGTCGCGCTTGGTCGCCATAAAACTCTCTGCTGCCAGATAACAGAACCGCCGCGTTGAGGGTCAGGACGGGCCTGGACACTCGAACGCGGCGCATATGGGCTTCAGACGCTGCCGCCTGAAGACCCGAACACTCAGCCCTTCTTGACTTCCTTGAAGTCGGCATCCACGACGTTGTCGTCGTCCACCTTGGCCTTGGGCGCCTCGCCCGCGCCAGCCGAACCCGCCGGTCCCGCGGGCCCCGCCGCTGCGCCGGCCGCAGCCTGCGCAGCTTGCGTGTCGGCATAGATCTTTTCGCCCAGCTTCTGGCTGGCGGCCGTCAGCGCTTCGGTCTTGGCTTCGATGTCGGCCTTGTCGTCACCCTTCAGGGCTTCTTCAACGTCCTTCAACGCGGCTTCGATCTTTTCCTTTTCGGCGCCTTCGAGCTTGTCGCCGTGTTCGGCCACGCTCTTCTTCACCGAGTGCAGCATGGCGTCGGCTTGGTTGCGGGCCAGCACCAGTTCCACCTTCTTGGCGTCCTCGACGGCGTTGACTTCGGCGTCTTTCACCATCTTCTCGATCTCGGCTTCCGACAGGCCCGAGTTCGCCTTGATGGTGATCTTGTTTTCCTTGCCCGTGCCCTTGTCCTTGGCGCTGACGTGCAGGATGCCGTTGGCGTCGATGTCGAAGGCCACCTCGATCTGCGGCAGGCCGCGCGGCGACGGCGGGATGCCTTCCAGGTTGAACTCGCCCAGGCTCTTGTTGCCCGAGGCCAGCTCACGCTCGCCCTGGTAGACCTTGATGGTCACGGCCGGCTGGTTGTCGTCGGCGGTGCTGAAGGTCTGCGCGAACTTGGTCGGGATGGTCGTGTTCTTCTTGATCATCTTGGTCATCACCCCGCCCAGGGTTTCGATACCCAGGCTGAGTGGCGTCACGTCCAGCAGCAGCACGTCCTTGCGTTCGCCGCCCAGCACCTGACCTTGAATCGCAGCGCCCACAGCCACGGCTTCGTCAGGGTTCACGTCCTTGCGCGGTTCCTTGCCGAAAAATTCTTTGACCATCTCCTGGACCTTGGGCATGCGGCTCATGCCGCCGACCAGGATCACGTCGTCGATGTCGGTCAGCTTGACGCCGGCGTCCTTCACGGCCACCTTGCAAGGCTCCATGGTGCGCTGGATCAGCTCGTCGACCAGGCTTTCCAGCTTGGCGCGCGTGAGCTTGATGTTCAGGTGCTTGGGGCCCGAGGCATCGGCCGTGATGTAGGGCAGGTTGATGTCGGTCTGCGTCGAATTCGACAGCTCGATCTTGGCCTTCTCAGCGGCTTCCTTCAGGCGCTGCAGGGCCAGCACGTCCTTGGTCAGGTCGACGCCTTGTTCCTTCTTGAACTCGGTGACGATGAAATCGATGATCCGTTGATCGAAATCCTCCCCGCCCAGGAAGGTGTCGCCGTTGGTCGACAGCACTTCGAACTGCTTCTCACCATCGACGTCGGCGATCTCGATGATGCTGATGTCAAAGGTGCCGCCGCCCAGGTCGAACACCGCAATCTTGCGGTCGCCCTTGCCGTGCTTGTCCAGGCCGAAGGCCAGGGCTGCAGCGGTGGGCTCGTTGATGATGCGCTTGACGTCCAGACCGGCAATGCGACCGGCGTCTTTGGTGGCCTGGCGCTGGCTGTCGTTGAAGTAGGCCGGCACCGTGATGACGGCTTCGGTCACTTCTTCACCGAGGTAGTCCTCGGCGGTCTTCTTCATCTTGCGCAGCACTTCGGCGCTGATCTGCGGCGGCGCCATCTTCTTGCCGCGCACTTCGATCCACGCGTCGCCGTTGTCGGCCGCCACGATCTTGTAGGGCATCAAGTCGATGTCCTTCTGCACTTCCTTTTCGGAGAACTTGCGGCCGATCAGACGCTTGGACGCATACACCGTGTTGCGCGGGTTGGTCACGCTCTGGCGCTTGGCCGAAGCACCGACGAGGATCTCGCCGTCTTCCTGGTAGGCAATGATGGACGGCGTGGTGCGCGCACCCTCGCTGTTCTCGATGACCTTGGTGGTGTTGCCTTCCATGATCGCCACGCACGAATTCGTCGTGCCGAGGTCGATACCGATGATCTTGCCCATGTTCTGATGCTCCTGTGGAGTGTTTGCGGTTGTTCTGAAAATGCGGATGGGGCGCCGGCTTTCAAGGCGCCGGGCCATGATTCGGGTGGCGGGCCTACTTCGGCGCCGACACCGTCACCAGCGCCGGGCGCAGCACGCGCTCGGCGATCAAATAGCCCTTTTGCAACACCGCCACCACGGTGCCAGCTTCCTGCTCGGCAGGCACCACGCTGATGGCCTGGTGCTGGTGCGGGTCGAACTTGGTGCCGGCAGGTGGCGCGATGGCCATCACCTTGTTGCGCTCCAGCGCCTGCGTCATCTGGCGCAGCGTGGCATGCACGCCTTCCAGCAATTGCTCGGGCGCGGCGTTCTGGATCAGGATGGCAGCTTCCAGGCTGTCGCGCACCGGCAGCAGGCTCTCGGCGAAAGACTCGACGGCGAAGCGGCGGGCCTTGGCCATCTCTTCTTCGGCACGGCGGCGGGTGTTTTCGGCCTCGGCCTTGGCGCGCAGAAAGGCGTCCGAGGCTTCAGTCAGCTTGGCTTGCAGATCGGCGATCTGCTGTTCGGCTGTGGGCAGGTTTTCGGTGACAGGCGTGGTGTCGCCGGCGGCTTGCGCTGGGGGGGTGTCGGGGCTGGAAGGCGTGGTGTTCATGGTGGGTGTGAAGTCGGCTGTTGCAGATATCGGGCCCCTGCCCGTGTTTTCAAGAGGGTTAAATTCACGACCCGCGCGCAGATCGGCGTTTTCAGCCAAGCCCGGGCGGTTCGTCGTCTGGCAGGTCGTCGGCGCTGGCGCTCCAGCGTTGCCAGTCGGCCAGCACACGGCGGTTGCGCTTGGTCGGCCGGCCCTGCTCGATGGCCATGGCCGGTTCCGCGCCCACGCGGCGGGCTTCGGCCGCCTGCAGCCGCGCGG
>JAYVBO010000170.1:0-4057 GCA_043750435.1 Betaproteobacteria bacterium
GCGCGCCCTGCGTCAATTTCTGTCGGCGCTGGAGATTGCCGCTTTCGACGACGCCGCTGCCGAGGTCTTCGGTTCGCTGCGCGCCTGGCTCACATCGCAGGGCACGCCGATAGGGCCTTTCGACACCCAGATCGCGGCGCACGCGCAAGCACTTGGCGTCACGCTGGTGACCAACAACACGCGGGAATTTCTTCGCGTGCCGGGATTGCGCGTCGAGAACTGGGCGACTTGACAATCCGCAGCATGGCCACACCCAAAACCATCTACACCTGCCGCGAATGCGGCGGCACGAATGCCAAGTGGCTGGGCCAGTGCCCGCACTGCAAGGCCTGGAACACGCTGGACGAGACCGTCGCGGAAGCGGCGGCAGGTTCAGGCCCGGCCACGCGCAACACGCGCTTCCAGGCGCTGGCGCGCAGCCAGCCTGTGGCCACGCTGAGCGAGATCGAAGCCGCCGACATCGCGCGCACGCCCACCGGCCAGGAGGAGCTGGACCGCGTGCTGGGCGGCGGCATCGTCGAAGGTGCGGTGGTGCTGATCGGCGGCGACCCGGGCATCGGCAAGAGCACGCTGCTGCTGCAGGCGGTGGACGCGCTGTCGGCGCAGATGAAGGTGCTGTACGTGACGGGCGAAGAAAGCGGCGCGCAGATTGCGCTGCGGTCGCGCCGGCTGGGTTTGAGCGGCAAGGCGGTGCGCGTGCTGGCCGAGATTCAGCTGGAAAAGATCATCGACGCCATAGCCACCGAACAACCCGCCTTCTGCGTCATCGACTCCATCCAGACCGTCTATTCCGAGCAGCTGAATTCAGCGCCGGGCAGCGTG
Source organism: Betaproteobacteria bacterium (assembly GCA_043750435.1). Classification (GTDB taxonomy): domain Bacteria; phylum Pseudomonadota; class Gammaproteobacteria; order Burkholderiales; family Burkholderiaceae_C; genus Rubrivivax. Next base: position 823 of record JAYVBO010000170.1, read on the forward strand.
GCGCAGGTGCGCGAATGCGCCGCGCAACTGACGCGCGTGGCCAAGACCAGCGGCTGCGCCATCGTGCTGGTCGGCCACGTCACCAAAGAAGGCGCGCTGGCCGGGCCGCGCGTGCTGGAACACATCGTCGACACGGTGCTGTACTTCGAAGGCGACACGCACAGCAGCTTCCGCCTGGTGCGCGCCATCAAGAACCGCTTCGGCGCGGTGAACGAGATCGGCGTCTTCGCGATGACCGAAAAAGGCCTGAAAGGCGTCAGCAACCCCAGCGCCATCTTCCTGTCCACGCACAACGAACCGGTGCCGGGCAGCTGTGTGCTGGTGACGCTGGAAGGCACGCGGCCGCTGCTGGTGGAAATCCAGGCGCTGGTGGACAGCGGCGGCCCCAGCCCGCGCCGCCTCAGCGTCGGCCTGGACCGCGACCGCCTGGCGATGCTGCTGGCGGTGCTGCACCGTCACGCGGGCGTCAGTTGCATGGACCAGGATGTCTTTGTCAACGCGGTGGGCGGTGTGCGCATCGGTGAACCGGCGGCGGATTTGGCGGTGCTGCTGGCCATTCAGGGCAGCCTGCGCGGCAAGGCGCTGCCGCGTGGTTTCATCGCCTTCGGCGAAGTGGGGCTGGCCGGCGAAGTGCGGCCGGCGCCACGCGGTCAGGAACGGCTGAAGGAGGCCGCCAAGCTGGGTTTTTCCATCGCCGTGGTGCCCAAGGCCAACGCGCCGAAAAGGCCCATCGAAGGGCTGACCATCCATGCTGTGGAGCGCATCGAAGAAGCGATCGCGGCGGTGCGCGGGCTGACCTGAGTCGACCCGGGCGTGCGCCAGTCAGGCCGGCTTTCAAGGTGCCGACGCTGACCGGGTTTTCACGGGTAGTTTGTGCGTTAGGGCTGCGGTCTCATAAGCCCCGGTGCCCGCTTCCTCGGCGCGCAGGGGTTTGCCCGCGTGAGCAGAAGAGGGGGGCCGGTTTCAGAGCGCAACCCAGAACCAGGAGTGAGACATGCCAAAAAAGATGAACCGTCTGCTGACCGTCGCCGCCGGACTGGCGCTTTCGACCACCGCGTTTGCGGCGGCACCGACCGTCACGACGCAAGACTTTGTCGACAAGCTGGAACTGCCCTGGGACATGGCGTTCATGGCCGACGGCACCATGTTCTTCACCGAGAAATGCAAGGGACTTTCCGTCCGGATGCCCTCGGGGACGATCAACAAGCTGCATGGCGTCGGCACCACCGCAGGCTATGCCTCGGCCAGCGCCGATCTGTTCTGCGACGGCCAGGCCGGCATGATGGGTGTTGCCGTCGACCCGCAGTTCGCCAGCAACCGCTTCATTTACGTCTACTCCAGTTCCAACCTCGGCGGCAAGCAAGGCAACCGCGTGATGCGGTTCAAGCTCAACGACGCCATGACGGCGGTCTCTGATCGCACCGACATCGTGGGTGACATCGGCTACAAGCCCAAGGCCACCAAGCATCCGTTCGGCGGCCCCGGCGCCCACAACGGCGGCCGCATCCGTTTCAGCCCTGCCGATGGCTTCCTCTACGTCACCACGGGCGACAACCACCTGGGCATCGCGCCGCAGAGCCCGACCTACATCGGCGGCAAGGTGCTGCGCATCGACCGGGACGGCAAGGCCGCACCCGACAACAAGGCCCCGGCCGGCTTCGATGCGCGCATCTACACCTACGGCCACCGCAACCCGCAAGGCATCGCCTTCCGCCCGGGCGACAACCGCCCGTTCACCGCTGAAAACGGCCCGTGGCACAGCGATGAGGTGACGGCGCTGTCGAATGGCGGCAATGCAGGCTGGGACCCGCGCCCCAACATGGCGGGCCGCAAGGACTGCCCGGACGACTACTGCGGCTACTCGCCCAACCAGATGGGCGCGATGGAACCGAAGAAGCGCGCCGCCTTCATGCCCATGACCGACCTCAAGACCTACCCGAAGGCGATGAAGCCGGCCTGGAACAACAACGGGCTGTCGCAAGGGATGTTCTGCAACGCCTTCCTGGCGGGCTCGAAGTGGAAGGACTGGAACGGGCAGATGGTGGTGGGCTATGCCGGCATCGGCATCCACGGCACCCCCGTCGGCAACCGCCTCGACCTGTTGAAGGTCAGTGCCGATGGCCTGACGGCAAAGAAGACCGATTTCCCGTGGCCGACGGTCGCAGGCCGTTTCCGCGCCTGTGAGCTGGGCACGGACGGTGATCTCTTCATCGCGCTCGAAGACCAAGGCAAGATCATCCGCGTCAAGCCGGAATAACGGCAATCCGCCAACGCGCTGCCTCGCGACAGCACGGCAGCGCGTTTCCTTTCCATGCGAAGCAGGAGAACCCGTTGCGATCCACGGTGCCTTGGATGGTCGTCATCGGCTTGTTAGGCTCAGCCGGTTCGGTACGTGCCGACTACGACCTCGTCTTGAAGAAGAACTGCCTGGCGTGTCATTACGTCGACAAGCGGAAATACGGCCCCAGTTTCCAGCAGGTCGCGGCCAAGTACGCCGACCAGAAGAATGCGGTCGATGTGCTGGCCAAGAAGATCCGCCGCGGCGGAACCGGCGTCTGGGGCGAGGACGTGATGCCACCCCAACCTCAGGTGTCGGCCGCCGAGGCGCGCGCCTTGGCGACCTACGTGCTTTCTTTGCAGTGATGCCCGCCGTGCGGCCAGGCCGGGCGCTGTGGCTGCTCGCCTTGGCGGCCTGTGCACAGAACGGCTCGGGCCAGACCCAATCGGACGCACGGAGCCCCCCGAGCCCCCCGAGCCCCGTCACTGTCGACTACGTCGAACCCGGCGTCGCCGCGTGCCCGCCAGCACCCGCGGCGTCCGCCACCGTGCCAAGGGCGGTTCAGCCTGGCGTGGCAGTGGCTGCGCGCATCCGCGTGGCCTGCGGGCTCGACCAAGGCTCTTACACCGTGAGCCTGAACTCGACCGATCGCGATGCGACGTTCGTGCCCAAGACCTTCCTCGTCAACTTCGGTCGCGTCGTCGGCAACGGCAACTTCACCGTCACCTTTTCGACGGTGGGCGTTCACCGTGTCTCGGGCACCATCACCTCGAACATGGGCAGCCCGACAGCGCGCGGCCAGTTTGGGAGTGCAGACAACGCTTTCAGCGTCGTGCTGCCTTGACCGGCCGCGAGCACCCCCGGTCAGTGGAAGGCGGGGATGCCGATGGACTTGTTGCCCCCCAGCGTCAATCCTGTCAGCGGCAGCAGGATCAGGATGGGGCTGCCGCCAGCGTG
>JAYVBO010000171.1:0-4055 GCA_043750435.1 Betaproteobacteria bacterium
GTAGTAGGCCACGGCCTTGCCGTCACGGCCCACCAGGTATTTGTTGAAGTTCCAGGTCGGCGCCTTGCCGGTGGCCTGCGCCAGCTGCGCGAACAGCGGATTGGCGTCCTTGCCCTTCACCGCCGAACTGCTGAACATCGGAAACTTCACGCCGTAGGTGTTGAAGCACAGGTCGGCAATCTTGGAACTGTCGCTGCTTTCCTGGTTGAAGTCATTCGACGGGAAACCCATCACCACCAGACCCTGCGCCGCGTACTTGGCGTGGAGCACCTCCAGGCCTTCGTACTGCGGCGTGTAGCCGCAGTAGCTGGCGGTGTTGACCACCAGCAGCACCTTGCCGGCGTACTGGCACAGGTTCTGCGGCTTTTCGTCTTGCAGGCGAGGGAAGCTCTGGTTCAGCAGCGCCGGGCAGGCGGCCACGGCCGCGGCGCCAGCGGTCGCGGCGCTGGTTTGCGCGCTGGCAGGCGCTGACCAACTGGCCAGCGCCAGTGCGGGCAGCGCCAGGCGCAGAAGAAGCGAAGAAGTGAAACGCAGCGCCATGACAACCTCGGAATTTGGGGACGACGCGGCATGCTGCCACAGACGCAGCGGCGCTGCAGGCGGGCCCGGCAACGTCCACTCGGCTAGGGATGACGCGCAGGGCCTGACTTCTAAACTGAGCGGCACGCTCATCTGTTCTGCATGGGCGCCCACCCAGGAGCCGAACCATGAGCACCACCCCTTCCGGTATCCCCCTGAGCTTTGCGCTCGCCTTGCTGGCGGTACTGCCGGCATCGGTACAAGCTGCCGACTATGCCCCGCTCAAAGTCAAGGCCCAGTCGGCTGCGCCGGCCCAACGACCTGCGGGGGCACGGGCCATGTTCGCGCCCGGGCAGCCGGACTACACCTGTAATTTCACGAAGGGCGACGCGAACGAGTGCAAGCCTGTGACCGTGCAGATCTGGTTGATTCCCACCATCGACGGCGGTACCGCCGGCTGCGTGGCGGCCTTCCCGTACAAGTCCATCGTTTTGCCGTCCACGCTGCCCAACACGGTCAAAGCTTTCACGCTGACCTGGAACCTGCCGACGCCGCCCGCGAATATTGAGTTTGAATTCGTTGGCGATGGCATCGAAGTCCAGCCACTCGATGATGAGATCTTCGGCAAGCGCGACAAGCTGCTGACAGGGCTGCCCGCCGTGACGAAAACCCAGGTCAACTGGACCGTGAATTTCGACCCCATCACGGTGGGCCGCTTCATCGGCAACCACCAGCCGAATGTGCGCTACCGCGAGACCGGGGGCAATTCAAAGTGGCATGCCTGCGTCCCTGTCGATCCGATCATCACGAATAACAGTTGACCGCTGAGCGGGCACTGGCCAGCGAACGCGCCAGCGCCGACCCCGCCAGGTCGGCCGGCAGTGACCGGGCCAGTTGCTCGGCATGGGCCAAGGCCGCAGCGGCGCCGGAAAGGTCACCCAGTTCGACTGCGCCCAGAGCCTGGTGACAGGCCAGTTGCGCCGCCAGGTAGTCATCGCCCAGGTCCTGCAGCAAATGCCGCGCGCGTTCGAAGCAGGACTGTGCGGCGGCGCGGTTGCGCAGGCGGCAGAGGTGTTCGCCCAGGTAGCCGCGAAATTCAACTTCCAGTCGCGCGTCACCCTGGGCCTGCGCCAATGCGGTGGCGGCCTGAAAGCCCAGCAGGGCTGCATCGGCGGCGCCGGCCTGTTGGTCCACCAGCGCCAGATTGCACAGCGCAAAGGCCTCCAGGCGGCGATGGCCGATGGCCGAGCCAATCTCAGCAGCGGCTGTCAGCTCGGCGCGCGCGGCCTGGGCTTGCCCCAATTCGTGGTGCAACAGGCCCAGGTTGCAATGCACGTTGCCCGCCCATTGCCGGTCACCCAGTTCGCTGGCCATCTGCAAGGCGGTGCGCAGATGCCCCAAGGCTCCGGCTTGGTCGCCGCGCATCAGCGCCAAGGCGCCCAGCGCCCCATGCAGCCCGCCCAGCCAGCGCTGCTGGCCCGGCTGCCGGGCCAACGAAAAAACGCTGTCGTAATGCGCCTGGGCTTGCGCCAGCCGCCCGCGGTTCATCTCGAGGTTGCCCAGGGCGTTGCGCACCCGCAGCGCGACCTCGTCCACATCACCGGCCAACGCCAGAGCGGCCTGCAACTGCGCATGTGCAGCGTCGGCTTGGCCGTGCAGCAGGTCCAGCACCGCCAGCCGGCACATCAGCAGGGCCTGCAGCACGCGGTCACCGGTCTGCAGGGCCAGCGCCAGGCCTTGCGCCAAGTGCGACCGGGCCAGGTCGTTGTCGCCCATCTGGCTTTCAGCCGCACCCAGCACGGCCAGCACGCGGGCCCGTTGCCGGGGCGTCAAATCGCTGCGCGCGGCCAGTGGCCGGGCCAGGTCCAGCCCGGCGCGAAATGGTCCCGTCAAGCTCAGCGCGGCTGCGGCATTCACCAGCGCGTCCACAGCCCAGTCGGCCAGGGCCTCACGGGCTGCGGGCCCATCAACCGTGGCTGCGCTGGCCTGCCGGCAGGCTGTCACCAGGTTGTCGATATCCACACAGCGGTCGGCAATGGCCTGGGCTTCGCTCAGCCCCGCAAAGTAGCGGCTGTGGCGGGCCGCCGCGGCCGTGCCCAATGCCGCCAGCCTTTCGGCCGCGTAGTCCTGCACCGAGCGCAACAGCGCAAAGCGGCGCGCGTGGAGGCGCTGCACCAGCGACTTCTCGACCAGGCTCTGCAACACATCAGCCACCCAGGGCAGCGGCAGGGTAGACGACGGCCCGGCGCTGAAGTCCAGCACAGCTTCACAGGCCGCCAGCGTGAAGCCGCCTTCGAACACCGCCAACTGCGCCAGCGCGCTTTGCTCGGCCGCGTCGAGCAGGTCCCAGGACCAGTCCAGCGTGGCGCGCAGCGTGGCCTGGCGGTCATGGCGGCTACCGCGGCCGCCCAGCAGCCAGAAGCGTTCACCAATGCGCTGCAATTGGTCGGCAGGCGGCATCACTCGCGCACGCGAAGCGGCCAACTCAATGGCCAGCGGCAAACAGTCCAGCATCTGCACCAGGCCCGGCAAGGCCGCAGCGTCGGCCGGCAGCAAGGCGGTGCCCAGGCCGGCGGCCTGCATGCGCTGGCGGAACAACTGCTGGGCTTCGGGCACGCTCAGTGGCGTCAAGCCCTGCAGCCTTTCACCGTGCAGGCCCAGCACTTCGCGGCTGGTCACCAGAAAGCGCACCTGGGGCAAAGCGCGCAACCACGCGCCCAGGCAGGCGTCGGCATGGCGGGCCACCTGCTCGAAGTTGTCCAGCACCAGCAGGCATTCACCCCGCCCGGCCAGCGCCGCCACCAATTGCTGCACGGGGTCGCTACGGCCCAGCGGCACGTCCAGCGCCTGGGCTACGGCCTGCACCACGCCGTCCAGCGAACGGGCAGCCGCCAGGTCGCAGAACCAGGCGCCGCCGGGGTAATTGCCCAGCCAGCCGCGGGCGTAGCGCAGGGCCAGCCGGGTCTTGCCCACGCCGCCGGTGCCCAGCAGGGTAACCAGGCGGCTGCCTTCGTCGTAGGCCTGTGCCAGCGCCTGCAAGGCGGCGTCACGGCCCACGAAGGCATCGGTGTCGGTGCCCAGGTTGTTGGGCAAGGCCGCAACGGCCACCCACAGGCCGTCACGGCGCACCACGCGGTAGGCCTTGGCTGAATCGGGCGGCGGCTTCAACGGCGCGTCGGCTGGCCCCAGTTCGTGCAGGTCCACCGGCGCGTCCAGGCCCTTCAGCCGCCAGTGGCCGTGGTCGCAGTGAACCAGGCCCTGCAGGGCCGCCGCTGGCAAGGTCTGTAGCGCCGCGCCGCTGAGCAAGGTCTGGCGGCCCAGCGCCGCTGCACTCACCCGGGCGGCGGTCGGCAGGGCAAGTCCGTCGACCTCAAACGGCGTGGCGCCGGCCGCCACGTCCGCCGGGGCGTTGTGGCGCAGCGCCACCGGCCCCCAGTGCATCCCCACGCGGGCGCTGAAAGGCACGGCCAGGCCGGCCAGTGCACGGTGGTAGCCCAGCGCAAAAGCCAGGGCGTCGTCGCAGCGCTCGAAGAGCA
>JAYVBO010000172.1:0-4051 GCA_043750435.1 Betaproteobacteria bacterium
ACGGCATCCCCTTCCACGAGAAGCACAAGGGCCAGCTGTTCTGCGACCGCTCGGCCGACGACCTGATCCAGATGCTGCTGCGCGAGGCCGAGGCCGGCGGCGTGCAGCGCTGGCAGCCCTGCAAGGTGGCGGCCATACGCCACGGTGCCGACGCGCTGTACACGCTGGACACCGACCGCGGCAGCGTGCGCAGCCGCGCGCTGGTCATCGCCACCGGCGGCCTGTCGATACCCAAGATCGGCGCCACCGACTTCGGCCACCGCATGGCCCGCCAGTTCGGCCTGCGCCTGGTCGAAACCCGCCCGGGCCTGGTGCCGCTGACCTTCGACGGCGACGCCTGGGCGCCCTACGCCGGGCTGGCCGGCCTGGCCTTGCCGGTGGGCATCAGCACCGGCAGCCAGCGCACGCGCGGGGCTTTCGTCGAAGACCTGCTGTTCACGCACCGCGGCCTGTCGGGGCCGGCCGTGCTGCAGATCTCCAGCTACTGGCAGCCCGGCACGCCGATCGGCCTGGACCTGGCGCCGGGCACCGACCTGGCAGCGGCGCTGAGCCTGGCCAAGGCCAAGTCGCGCCGCCTGATCGTCAATGAACTGGCCAGCCTGGTGCCCAGCCGCCTGGCCGACGCCTGGGTGCAGCAAGACGCCGAATGGCAGCGCCCGGTGGCCGAAGCGTCCAACGCGGCGCTGGCCCGTTTGGCCGAGCGGCTGGCGGCCTGGCAGCTGGTGCCCACCGGCACCGAGGGCTACCGCAAGGCCGAGGTCACGCTGGGCGGTGTCGACACGCGTGACCTGTCGTCGCGCACCCTGGAGTCGACCCAGCCGGGCCTGTACTTCATCGGCGAGGTGGTTGACGTCACCGGCTGGCTGGGGGGCTACAACTTCCAATGGGCCTGGTCCAGCGCGCATGCCTGCGCAATGGCCTTGCCACACTGAGCAAACGCCAGGCTTGCTGAGGTCCACCCCATGAATCGCTGCGCCCTGCCCTTGACTGCCATGCTGCTGTGCGCCGCCACCAGCCACGCCGGCGAAGTGCAGGTGGCCGTGGCCGCCAACTTCGCTGCGCCACTGGTGCAAATCGCTGCGGGCTTCACTGCTGCCACTGGCCACACGCTGAAGGTGTCGTCCGGCGCCACCGGCAAGTTCTATGCGCAGATCGCGGCCGGCGCGCCTTTTGAGGTGTTGATCGCCGCCGACCAGGCCACCCCGGCCCGCCTGGTGCAAGACGGCCTGGCGGTGGCCGGCAGCCGCTACACCTATGCCATCGGCAAGCTGGCGCTGTGGAGCGCGCAGCCAGGCTATGTGGACGCCCAGGGCGCCGTGCTGGCAGCGGCCAAGTTCAGCCACCTGGCCGTGGCCAACCCCAAGACCGCGCCCTACGGCCGCGCCGCCATGGACGTGCTGCAAGCACGCGGCCTGACGGCCACGCTGGCGCCCAAGATCGTCACCGGCGAAAGCATCGCGCAGGCCTACCAGTTTGTCTACAGCGGCAACGCCGAACTGGGCTTTGTGGCGCTGTCGCAGTTGCTGGTGCCGGGCAAGCCGGCAGGCGGGTCTTACTGGCTGGTGCCGCCCGCGCTCTATGGCGAAATACGCCAGGACGCCGTGCTGCTGAAGGCCGGTGCCGCCAACCCCGCCGCTGCCGCCCTGCTGGCCTGGCTGAAAACCGAACCGGCCAAGGCCATCATCCAGGTCTATGGCTACGGCCACGCCGCTGCGCTGAAGTGAGGCGGGCCGCATGAGCGCCGTCGAGTGGGAGGCCATCCGCCTGACGGCCACCCTGGCCGCCACGTCCACCGTGCTGCTGCTGCTGCTGGGCACGCCGCTGGCCTGGGCGCTGGCGCGGTCGCGTTCGGTGTGGAAGCCACTGGGCTCGGCGCTGGTGGCCATGCCGCTGGTGCTGCCGCCCACGGTGCTGGGCTTTTACCTGTTGCTGTTGATGGGCCCGCAAGGCGCGGTGGGGCAGTTCACGCAGGCGCTGGGCCTGGGCCGGCTACCCTTCACCTTCAGCGGGCTGGTGGTGGCCTCGGTGCTGTATTCGTTGCCCTTCGTGGTGCAGCCGCTGCAGCAGGCTTTCGAAGCCATACCCGAACGCACGCTGGAAGCCGCCGCCACGCTGCGCGCGGGGCCCTGGGACCGCTTCTTCAGCGTGGCCCTGCCGCTGGCCCGCCCCGGCCTGGTGACGGCCACGGTGCTGGGCTTCGCGCACACGGTGGGTGAATTCGGCGTGGTGCTGATGATCGGCGGCAACATACCCGGCGCAACGCGGGTGCTGTCGGTGGCCATTTACGACCACGTCGAAGCCTCGGAATTCGACGCCGCGCACCGGCTGTCGGCCGGCATGGTGGTTTTCGCGCTGCTGGTGCTGGTCACGCTGTACGCGGTGAACCGGCCGGCGCGCGAAGGCGGCGCGGGCGCGACCCGATGATCGACCTGCAACTGCGCCTGCCGCGCGCCAGCTACACGCTGGACGTGAAACTGCAGTTGCCCGCGCGCGGCGTGACCGCGCTGTTCGGGCCCTCAGGCTGCGGCAAGACCAGCGTGCTGCGTGCCATGGCCGGGCTGGAACGTGCCATCGGCCGCGTGGCGGTCGGCGACGCGGTCTGGCAGGACGACAGCCTGCGCGTCTTCCTGCCCACCCACTGCCGGCCGCTGGCCTATGTGATTCAGGAAGCGACGCTGTTCCCGCATCTGAGCGTGCAGGGCAACCTCGACTACGGCCTGCGGCGCACGCCCGTCGCGCAGCGTCGCATTGCGCTGGACCAGGCGGTGCAGTTGCTGGGCATCGCGCCGCTGCTGGCGCGCCGCAGCACGGCGCTGTCGGGCGGTGAACGCCAGCGCGTGGCCATCGCCCGCGCGCTGGTCACCAGCCCGCAGTTGCTGCTGATGGACGAACCGCTGGCCGCGCTGGACAGCGCCCGCAAGGCCGAAATCCTGCCCTACCTGGAAGGGCTGAACGCGGCGCTGGCCATCCCCATCGTCTACGTCAGCCACGCCATGGCCGAAGTCAGCCGGCTGGCCGACCACCTGGTGCTGCTGGAGCAGGGCCGCGTGGTGGCACAGGGCCCGCTGGCCGAGGTGCTGGCGCGCATCGACCTGCCGCAGGCGCTGGGTGACGAAGCCGGCGTGGTGCTGGACGGCGTGGTGGGCGCGCGCGACGCCGCCTGGCATCTGGCCCGGCTGGATGTGGACGGCCCCGACTGCGGCCTGTGGGCGCGCGACGCCGGCCTGGCCGTGGGCCAGCGCGTGCGCCTGCGCGTGCTGGCGCGCGACGTCAGCCTGACCCGCGCGCCGCAGACCGGCACCAGCATCGGCAACCAGCTGCGCGGCTGCGTGGAGGCCATCGCCGACGACAGCCACCCCGGCCTGGCCCTGGTGCGCGTGCGCGTCGGGCCGTCGGGCACGGTGCCGCTGGTGGCGCGGCTGACGCGGCGTTCAGCCCACGCGCTGGGGCTGACACCCGGCATGGCCGTGTGGGCTCAAGTGAAAACCGTGGCCCTGGCCGAATGAGGGCGCGCGCGGCGCGCTGATGGCTGCCGAGGGCAGGCGCAGCGGTTCAGCGCCCCGTGAACTTGGGTGCGCGCTTTTCCGCCCAGGCAGCGCGGCCTTCCTGCAAGTCGGCCGACTGCACCGTGGCCGTGATGTCGGCTTGCAGTTCAGCCGCGTCCAGCGTGCCGCGCGCGATGCGCTGCAGGTTCTTCTTCATGCCCAGCAAGGCCAGCGGCGCCATGCCGGCCAGGGTGGCGGTCAGCGCGTCCACGCGCGCCGCCAACGTCTCAGCTTCCACCACCTCGGTCAGGTAGCCGATGGCCTGCATCTCGGCGCTGTCCAGCCGTTCGGCCGTCAGGAACAGGCGCATGGCCGCGTTCAGCCCCAGGCGCGCGACAAAGCGTTCCAGGCCGCTGCGGTAGTAGTGCAGGCCCAGCCGCGCGGCGGGCATGAACAGGTCGCCACCGACAACGCCGATGCGGAAGTCACAGGCCAGCGCCATGTCGGTGGCGCCGCCGTAGACGCCGCCCTGGATGGCCGCGATGGTCACCGGCCGGGCCTGCTCC
>JAYVBO010000173.1:0-20239 GCA_043750435.1 Betaproteobacteria bacterium
AAGCGCGACCCCCTGCTTTTCGAGTCGGCGCGCAACGTGGGCGAGGACTTTGATGAAACTTCTCGCAATGAGAGTGAACTTACTGACGGCGAAACACCCGAAGCCTTGTTGGCCAGCAAAGAGATCGCCGCCGCCGTGAACGCCGCGATCGAAGCGCTGACCGAAGATTTGCGGCAGGCCATTACCCTGCGCGAGATCGAAGGCCTGAGTTACGAGGAAATCGCTGAAGCCATGAATTGCCCCATCGGTACCGTGCGGTCGCGCATCTTTCGCGCCCGCGACGCCATCGCTACCCGCCTGCGCCCTTTGCTCGACACACGCGACGGCGAGCGCTGGTAGGGCTGCTGAAGCACGCCGCTCTGTCCCGTACTGACCGCCTGCCTGTTACCCCTTGCCTGTTCCCCGATCTGAACGACCCCATCCATGCACGCTGAATCCGACAAGCCCAACCCCGCCCTGACCGCCGACGAGCAGGCCCGTCTGTGGCTGTCGGCCTGTGCCGATGGCGACATGCAAGCGACCGACCCGGCCTGCCGCCTCTGGCGCGACGATGCTGGCGCACGGCAGACCTGGCACCGCTACCACTTGATTGGCGACGTGATGCGCTCGGCCGAGCTCGCCGCATCGCCCGCCCGCGATGCCGCCTTCATGGCGGGCCTGCGTCAACGCCTGGCCGCCGAGCCGGTGGTGCTGGCGCCCCTGGTGGCGCATCGGGCGCGTCCGGCCTGGCGCCTGCCGGCAGCCGTGGCGGCCAGCTTCGTTCTCGTGGCCGGCGTGTTCACGGTGGTGCGCCTGGGGCCGGTCTCAGGCAGCGATGACGATGCAGTTGCCCGTGGTGCAGTGGCGTTGGTTGCTGAAGCGGATACCAGCCCCGGTGTCGGCGGTGGCGTGCTGGTCACTGACCCGCGATTGAACGAGTTCCTGCGTGCCCACCAGGCGATGGGTGGCGGCGTGCTGGCCGCCGCGCCCAGCGGCAGCTTGCGGCGGGTCGAAGGCATCGTTCCCGCTGTCGCCCGCCGTTGATCTCGGTGCCGAGTTTGCGCCGGCGGCCTCTGGCTGCCTTGGCCTTGGTAGGCGCCGCTTGGGCGGTCTGGCCGGCCTTGAGTCTGGCTGCGCCCGAAGCTGCCGCCAGCAGCGCCGCACTGGAGGCGCGCACCTGGATCCAGCGCATCCACACGGCCGCCAACACTGGCAACTACCAGGGCACGCTGGTCTTCAGCGCCGGAGGCACGCTGTCCAGTTCGCGCGTCGCGCACTACACCGTGGGCGACCAGGTGTACGAGCAGCTGGACGCGCTGGACGGCCGTGAACAGCGCATCCTGCGCCACAACGACGCGGTGCAAACGCTGTGGCCCAAGACCCGCACGGCAGTGGTCGAAAAGCGCGAGACCTTGCCGGGTTGGTCCACCACGCCGCAAGCGGTGGAGCCGCAAGCGTTGGAACACTACGACATGCGCCGCGAAGCCGACAGCCGTGTGGCCGGGCGCGACGCGGCGGTCTTCCTGCTTGAGCCGCGCGATGGTCTGCGCTATGCCCAGCGTTTCTGGGCCGATGTGGCCACCGGCTTGATGCTGCGTGCCGATTTGCTCGGCCCGCCTCTGACTGGCGCCGTCGGCAACGCGGCTACAGCACGCGCGGTGCTGGAGTCGACCGGATTCTCGGAAGTTGCCATCGGCATCAAGCCCCAGCCCGAATTGGTGACGCAGGCCATGCAGAACCTGGGCAAGTTGGGCAGCTGGCGCGTCATCAGGCCCCAGCAGCAGCGCAGCAGCCTGGACAGCGAGGGCTGGGCGCTGGCCCATCCCGTGGCGGGCTTCAAGCTGGCCGGCAGCGTGCGCCGCGGTATGGAGGCCACCGGCGACGGCGAGCCCGTGCTGCAGGCCGTGTTCAGCGACGGCCTGACGCACGTGTCGCTCTTCGTTGAAAGCTACCAGCCGCAGCGCCACCGCAGCGAGATGCAGATGCAGGCTCAAAGCGGTGCCACGGCCATGCTGACCCAGCGCCGTGGCGCGGATTGGTTGACGGCGGTGGGCGACGTGCCACTGGCCACGCTCAAGCTCTTTGCGGTGGCGCTGGAACGACGCCGGCCTTGAAGTGGACCTGGCTGGCCTGCAGATGCCCCACTTCAGACCCTGGCAATAGCCCTGGCCGGCTTGCGTCAACTGTCTGCGGTTCCAATCTGTTGTCTCGCTTCAGGAAACCCACTGCATGAACGCTTTTCGCCCGACTTCCATCCGCAACTGGTCCGGTCGACTCGCCGTGACCTCGGCGGTCTGCTTGCTGAGCCTGACGGCCTTGCCGCCCGCTGTCAGCCACGCCCAGGCGGCGCCGACGCTGCAACTGCCCGACTTCACCGAACTGGTTGAGCGCGTCGGGCCGTCCGTGGTCAATATCCGCACCACCGAAAAGCGGGCGGCTGCCAACACCGGTGGCGAAGTCGACCCCAATATCGAAGAGTTCTTCCGCCGTTTCGGCATTCCCTTGCCTAACCGGCCCAATCCGCGCCAGACGCCGCGCAACGACGAGGAAGCGCAGCCGCGCGGCGTCGGTTCGGGTTTCATCCTCAGCGCCGACGGCTACGTGATGACCAATGCCCACGTGGTGGATGGCGCCGAGGAAGTCCTCGTCCGCCTGACCGACAAGCGCGAATTCAAGGCCCGTGTCGTGGGCACCGACAAACGCAGTGACGTCGCCGTGTTGAAGGTCGACGCCACCGGTCTGCCCTTTGTGAAGATCGGCGACGTGAACCGCTTGAAAGTCGGCGAGTGGGTCATGGCCATCGGTTCCCCCTTCGACCTGGACAACACCGTCACCGCCGGCATCGTCAGCGCCAAGCAGCGCGACACCGGCGACAGCTACCTGCCGCTGATCCAGACCGACGTGGCCATCAACCCGGGCAATTCGGGCGGGCCGCTGATCAACCTGCGCGGCGAGGTGGTGGGCATCAACTCGCAGATCTACAGCCGATCGGGCGGCTACATGGGCATCAGCTTCGCCATCCCCATCGACGAGGCCACCCGCGTGGCCGAGCAACTGCGTACCAACGGTCGCGTCATCCGCGGCCGCATCGGCGTGGGCATTTCGCAGGTCAGCAAAGAGGTGGCCGAATCGATCGGGCTGGGCGCGCCACGCGGGGCGCTGGTCACCAGCGTCGAAAAAGACGGCCCGGCTGACAAGGCTGGCATCGAGTCCGGCGACATCCTGTTGAAGGTGGACGGCAAGGTCGTCGAGAAGTCGGCCGACCTGCCGCGCCTCATCGGCAGCATCAAACCCGGGTCCAAGGCCGCGCTGCAGTTGTTCCGCCGCGGCACCACCAAAGACATCGCGGTGACGGTGGTCGAGTTCGAGCCCGAGAAGCCGGTCAAGCGCGCCGCCGCCGAGGCCGGCAGCGCGCCGCCGCCCGCGAAGAACGCGCTGGGCATCACCGTGTCGGACCTTGCGGACGCGCAGAAAAAAGAGCTGCGCGTGCGCGGCGGCGTGAAGGTTGAGGCGGTGGACGGCGTGGCTGCGCGGGCTGGCGTGCGCGAAGGCGACGTGATCCTGTCCATCGACAACACCGAAATTGCCGACGGCAAACAGTTTGCCCAGGTGGCTGGCAAGGCCGAAAAGGCCAAGACCGTGACGCTGCTGGTGCGGCGCGGCGACTGGACCAACTACATCGTCATCCGCCCCGGCCGCTAAGGCCGGGCGCCGGCAGCGGCGCGCACTTCAGGCACGGCGACTAGTTGACTCCGTCGCTGGGTCTTTTCACATCGTGAAGTTGGATGTGATTTTTCATTGGGCATGGTTCCTGCCGAAGCAAATGCATAAGTTAGTGACCTTTCACTTCAATTGCACGTGATCCGCGATTAACGCATCAGCCGTTTAGAATGCCAGCTTTCGACGCCCGATTTAAGCGCTTCAGGGCCCCGAAACCCACTGCCAGCGGGAATTCGCCATTTGCCAGCAACTCTGTTGATAACTTGTGTACAAGTTTTGCTGTCGGATCGCTGCAACGGCCGGAAATCCAGCAATGACGCGGGTTCCCGGACTATCGTTTTGGCTACAATGGGGTCCCAACAAGCAGTTGCCAAACGTTCTGTTGGAAGGCGCGTCAGCCAGTTAGACGCGCCTTTTTTTTAGCCGCCTGCGCTGATCAGCGCACGCCCTTGCCGTCCAACACATACAGCCTGCCGTTCGGCGCTTGAGCGCCCCATGAACGGCCGCGCAGCGATGCAATTACGCTAGATGAATCACATCCGCAATTTTTCCATCATTGCCCACATCGACCACGGCAAGAGCACGCTGGCCGATCGCATCATTCAGCGGTGCGGCGGCCTGTCCGACCGCGAAATGGAAGCCCAGGTGCTCGACTCGATGGACATCGAGCGCGAGCGCGGTATCACCATCAAGGCGCAGACCGCCGCGCTGGAATACACGGCGCGCGACGGACAGGTCTACCAGCTCAATTTGATCGACACGCCGGGGCACGTCGACTTCTCCTACGAAGTCAGCCGCTCGCTGTCGGCCTGCGAAGGCGCGCTGCTGGTGGTGGACGCGTCGCAAGGTGTGGAAGCGCAGACGGTGGCCAATTGCTACACCGCGCTCGACCTGGGCGTGACCGTGGTGCCGGTGTTGAACAAGATGGACCTGCCGAACGCCGACCCCGAGAACGCCAAGAGCGAGATCGAGGACGTGATCGGCATCGACGCCGACGACGCGATTCCGTGTTCTGCCAAGACCGGCATGGGCTTGGACGAGATTCTGGAAGCCGTCATCGCGCGCATGCCGCCGCCGCGCGGCAACCCCGACGGCCCGCCGCGGGCCATGATCGTCGACAGCTGGTTCGACAACTATGTCGGCGTGGTGATGCTGGTGCGCGTGGTCGACGGCATCCTGAAGAAGGGTGAGCGCATCCGCATGATGGCCACCAACTCGGTCTACGGCATCGAGCAGCTGGGCGTGTTCACGCCCAAGACGGTGCAGCGCGACGCGCTGAAGGCCGGCGAAGTGGGCTACATCATCTGCGGCATCAAGGAACTGCAGGCCGCCAAGGTGGGCGACACCGTGACGGTGGACAAGAAGCTGCCCAACAACGCCGGCCCGGCGCTCGAAGCGCTGCCCGGTTTCAAGGAAATCCAGCCCCAGGTTTTCGCCGGCCTGTACCCCACCGAAGCCAGCGAATACGACCAGCTGCGCGACGCGCTGGAAAAGCTCAAGTTGAACGACTCTTCGCTGCGCTACGAGCCCGAAGTGAGCCAGGCGCTGGGCTTCGGCTTTCGCTGCGGTTTCTTGGGCCTGCTGCACATGGAAATTGTCCAGGAACGCCTGGAGCGCGAGTTCGACCAGGACCTGATCACCACCGCGCCCAGCGTGGTCTACGAGGTGGAACTGAACGACGGCACGGTGATCTCGGTCGAGAACCCGAGCAAGATGCCCGACCTGGGCCGCATCAAGGAAATCCGCGAGCCCATCGTCACCGTGCACCTCTACATGCCGCAAGACAGCGTGGGCCCGGTGATGACGCTGGCCAATGCCAAGCGCGGCCTGCAGCTGAACATGGCCTACCACGGCCGCCAGGTGATGCTGACCTACGACATGCCGCTGGCCGAGATTGTGCTGGACTTCTTCGACAAGCTGAAAAGCGTGTCGCGCGGCTACGCCAGCATGGATTACGAGTTCAAGGAATACCGCGCGGCAGATGTCGTGAAGGTGGACCTGATGATCAACGGTGACCGCGTCGACGCGCTGAGCATCATCGTGCACCGCGTGCAAAGCGTGTACCGCGGCCGTGCGGTGGCCGCCAAGATGCGCCAGCAGATCCCGCGTCAGATGTACGACGTGGCCATCCAGGCGTCCATCGGCGCGAACATCATCGCCCGCGAAGACATCAAGGCCCTGCGCAAGAACGTGCTGGCAAAATGCTATGGCGGTGACATCAGCCGCAAGAAGAAGCTGCTCGAAAAGCAGAAGGCCGGCAAGAAGCGCATGAAGCAGATCGGCACGGTTGAAGTGCCGCAGGAAGCCTTCCTGGCCATTCTGCAAGTGGACGACTGAATTCGGACGATTGATCACACCCCCTGCCTATCCAATGTCATCCATGGCTTCTTTGACTGCCGCGCTCTACGGCGCCCTGATCGTTTACCTCGGCGGCTGGTTTCTCGGCCAATGGAGCGGCAACTTTTCGCTGCTGCTGTTCATGCTGGCGCTGGTGACGATGTGCTTCTGGCTGGCCGAGCGCTTCGTCTTCCAGCCCAAGCGTGTGGCCGCTGCCATCAACCTGGAACAGCAAGACGCGGCGCGCCGTGCCTTGCTGGCCCAGCAGGGCATCAGCCGTGTCGATGGCGACATCGAAGAAGCCAAGGGCAAGCTGCTGATGCAGCCCTGGTGGCTGGACTGGACGGCCGGCCTGTTCCCGGTCATCTTGATCGTCTTCCTGCTGCGCAGCTTTCTCTTCGAGCCCTTCAAGATCCCCTCGGGTTCGATGGTGCCCACGCTGCTGGTCGGCGACCTGATCCTGGTGAACAAGTTCCACTACGGCGTGCGCCTGCCGGTGATCAACAAGAAGATCATCGACAACCACCCGGTGGCGCGCGGCGACGTGATGGTCTTCCGCTACCCGGTGGACCCGCGGCTGGACTACATCAAGCGCGTGGTCGGTCTGCCCGGCGACGAAATCGCCTACCTGGGCCAGAGGTTGACGGTCAATGGCGTCCTGGTGCCCACCGTGTCCCTGGGCGAGCACTACGACGAAGACAGCATGAGCTATTCGCCCATGTACACCGAGACCTTCGGCGAACAGGAACACAAGATCCGCGTCGACCTGCGCCGTTCGGCCTACTACGGCCCCGAGCCGCACACCTTCCCGAACGCCGCGAACTGCCGCTACAGCCCCGAGGGTGTGGTCTGCAAGGTGCCGCCCGGTCATTACTTCATGATGGGCGACAACCGCGACAACTCGCAGGACTCGCGCTACTGGGGCTTCGTGCCTGACGAAAACATCGTCGGCCGGGCCTTCTTCGTGTGGATGAATTTCGGCAACCTGGGCCGGGTCGGCCCGTTCAAATGAACCGTCAGTCAAGCCGCCCTCAGTTGAGCCTCCAGACCGGTGGCAGGAGTGATCAGCCGTGACCAAGCCATCGACCCGCCGGGCCCGTCTCGGGCTGAACACCGCGCGCTGCGCGGGGCCGCGTTCGCGCCAGCGCGGCATCACGCTGTTCGGCCTGGCGTTCTGGGCTTTTCTGTTCGGCTTCAGTGCCTACCTGCTGATCCGCACGCTGCCCACGGTGAACGAGTACTACACCATCCAGAAGGCCGTCGAGAAGATTGCTGCGGCCCAGCCGCCCACGGTGGCCGAGGTGCGCCAGGCCTTTGATCGGCAGAAAGACCTGGAATATTCGATCTCGTCGATCACGGCCAAAGACTTGGTCATCACCAAGGAAAACGACAAGGTCGTGATTGCCTACGCCTACGACAAGCTGGTTCCGATCATGGGCCCCGTGTACTTGCTGATCAAGTACGAGGGCCGCTCGAAATAGGCGCGATGGACAGCGGCCCGGCCCCCGCACTGCAGGCACTGCAAGAGCGCCTGGGCTACCGCTACACCCGCGCTGACCTGCTGCGCCGGGCGCTGACCCACCGCAGCTGGGGCGCTGAGCACAACGAACGGCTGGAATTCCTGGGTGACGCGGTGCTGAGCCTGGCCGTTTCGCGCCTGCTCTACCTACGCCATGCCGACAGCGACGAGGGCGACCTGACCCGCGTGCGCGCCCACCTCGTCCGCGAAGACAGCCTGCACCGCGTGGCGCTGGGCCTGGGCTTGCCCGAGGTGATGCGCTTGTCCGAAGGGGAAGCACGCGGCGGCGGCGCGCAGCGGCCGTCCATCCTGGCCGATGCGGTGGAAGCGCTGATCGGCGCGGTTTTCCTCGAAGGCGGCTACGAAGCCGCCCACGCGGTGGTGCAGCGCCTGTTCGGCGAAGTCATCACCGCCACCGAGGCCGAAAGCTGGGGCAAGGACGCCAAGACCGAATTGCAGGAATGGCTGCAAGCGCGCCGCGTGGCCGTGCCGGCCTACCGCATCACCGCCACGCGCGGGCAGGCGCATGCGCAGACCTTCGAGGTGGAATGCGCCGTGCCCGCCCTGGGCCTGACCGAACGCGGTGAGGGCCGATCGCGCCGCATCGCCGAACAAGAAGCCGCCCGGCGCCTGCTGGATGCGCTGAAGGCCAGCGACAAACCCGGCGGCCCATTGAGGACATGATGATGATGAGGACGATGATGATGCGAATGACCAAGCCCCATGCGCGGAACCGGCTTTGCCGGGCCGCAGCATGAGCCTTCCCCTCGGGGGGCAGCGACCGGAGGAAGCTGGAGGGCCCATTCAGCGCTGTGGCCTGGTGGCCATCGTCGGCCGCCCCAATATGGGCAAGAGCACGCTGCTGAACGCGCTGGTGGGGCAGAAGATCAGCATCACCAGCAACAAGGCGCAGACCACGCGCCACCGCATCACCGGCATCCGCACTGAAGGGCTGGCGCAGTTTGTCTTCGTCGACACACCGGGTTTCCAGACCAAGCACGGCACCGCGCTGAACCGCACGCTGAACCGCACCGTGCTGTCGTCGCTGGGCGACGTGGACGTGGTGCTCTTTGTCGTCGAAGCTGGCAAGTTCGGCGCGCCCGACGCCAAGGTGATGGGCCTGCTGCCCGTCGGCAAACCCGCCTTGCTGATCGCCAACAAGCTGGACGAACTGCAGCGCCGGCAAGACGTGCTGCCCTGGCTGCAGCAGATGCAGGCGCGCCACGCCTTTGCCGAATTCGTGCCCATGTCGGCCACGCGTGAGGCTGACGTGGCGCGACTGCTGAACATCGTGCAGCCCTATCTTCCCGAACAGCCCTGGCTGTACGAGGAAGATGCGCTGACCGACCGCAGCGAGCGTTTCCTGGCCGGTGAGATGGTCCGTGAAAAGCTCTTCCGTTTGACTGGCGACGAACTGCCCTACAACGCCACCGTGGTCATCGACAGCTTCGTCGAAGAGGGCAACTTGCGCCGCATCGCAGCCACCATCGTGGTCGAGCGCGACGCTCACAAGGGCATGATCATCGGCGAGGGCGGCGAACGCCTGAAGCGCATCGGCAGCGAAACGCGCCAAGACCTGGAGCGCCTGTGGGACGCCAAAGTCTTCCTCGAACTGTGGGTCAAGGTGCGTTCGGGCTGGGCTGACGACGAAGCGCACCTTCGTTCGTATGGCTACGAGTAAGGCCCAAACGCCGCTACTCAGCTACGTCCTGCACCGCTACGACTGGAGCGAAACCAGCCTGATCGTTGACCTCTACACCCGCGCGCAGGGCCGGGTGGTGGTGATCGCCAAAGGTGCCAAGCGCCCGACTTCGCAACTGCGGCCGGTGCTGCTGCCCTTTCAACCGCTGCACGCCCTGCTGGGCAAGACGCCGGCCGATGCGGAAAACGAGATTCACGTGCTGCGCAGCGCCGAATGGGCCGGTGGCCAGCCGCTGCTGGCGGCGGCGGCGATGTTTTCGGGCTTCTACCTGAACGAGCTGATGATGAAGCTGCTGGCGCGACAAGACCCGCACCCGGCGCTTTTCGACGCCTACGCCGACACCCTGGCCGCGCTGGCGACCGAGCCGGACGAAGCCGCTGCCCTGCGCGCCTTCGAGCTGGTGCTGCTGCGCGAGCTGGGCTGGCTGCCCGAACTGGACAGTGTCACGCTGACCGCCGAAAACCTGCAGCCCGAGCAGCGCTACACCTTGCAGGCCGAAGCCGGCATTGCGCCCGCCAGCACAGGCCCGCGCGGCGCCGCGTGGGTGGCCCTGGAGGCCGCATTGGCGCACGGCAGCACCCAGGGCGGCACCGCCGCCTTGCGTGCTGCCTGCGCGCCCGAAGCGGCCGCCTTGCGCCTGCCTTTGCGCACGCTGCTTCACTATCATCTGGGCCCTGCGCCGCTGCGCACCCGGCAGGTCTGGCAGGGCGTGCAGCGCCTGGCCCCCACCGCACCCGACAGCCCATGAACCCCTTGATTGCCGCCGACGCCGAACGCCACTTGACCGCCCTGTCGGTCAACGTCAACAAGGTGGCCCAGCTGCGCAACGCGCGCCACCTGGGCATCCCCAGCGTGGTCAAGGCGGCCACGCTGTGCCTGCAGGCAGGTGCGGCCGGCATCACCGTGCACCCGCGGCCTGACGAACGCCACATCCGCGCGCACGACGTGCACGACATCGCCGCCGTGCTGCGCGACTGGCCGCAGGCCGAATACAACGTCGAAGGCAACCCGTATCAAAACCTGATGGGGTTCATCCGTGAACTGGCGGGCAAGGGCATGCGGCCCAACCAGACGACCTTCGTGCCCGACAGCGAAGACCAGTTCACCAGCGACCACGGCTGGGACCTGGCGGTGGACGGCGAACGCCTGCGCCCCTTGATCGCCGAATGCCACGCCCTGGGTGTGCGCGTCAGCCTGTTCATGGACCCGGCGCCCGCGGCCATGGCGATGGTCCGCGCCATCGGCGCCGACCGGGTCGAGCTGTATACCGAGCCCTATGCGGCAGCCTTCGGCACGGCCGGGCAGGGCGCCCAGCTGGAACGTTTTGCGGCCACTGCAAAGGCCGCGCAAGCCCAGGGCCTGGGCGTCAACGCCGGCCACGATCTGAACCGCGACAACCTGCCTGATTTCCTGCGCAGCGTGCCGGGCGTGCTGGAAGTTTCCATCGGCCACGCGCTCATTGCCGACGCGCTGGAACTGGGCCTGCCCGAGAGCGTGCGCGCCTACCTGCGCGCCATCCGGCTGGGCCACGCGAACGACCCACACAGCGGGCCGGCATGATCGTCGGCATCGGCACCGATGTGTGCGACATCAGGCGCATCACGACCACGCTGGAACGCCGTGGTGAGCGCTTCCCCGAACGCGTGCTGGGCCCGGCCGAATTGCAGGTGTTTCACGCCCGCCGCGCCCGCGTTGAAGCGCGGGGCGTGCGCTACCTGGCCACCCGCTTTTCGGCCAAGGAAGCCTTCTCCAAGGCCATCGGCCTGGGCATCCGCAGCCCCATGACCTGGCGCGCCTGCGAGATCCTGAACGAGCCCAGCGGCAAGCCCGTGCTGCGCCTGTCGGGCGAACTGGCCGCGTGGTTCGAAGCCCAGGGCTGGGTCGCATATGTCACCCTCACCGACGAGACCGACTACGCGGCCTCCTTCGTCGTCGTCGAAAAGAAAGCCCCGCTGCCATGACCACCCACGCCCCCCACGCTCCGGTCGTGCTCGACATCGCCGGCACCGTGCTGACCGCCGCCGACAAGCGGCGCATCAAGCACCCGCTGACCGGTGGCCTGATCCTGTTCGCGCGCAATTTCGAAAGCCGCTTGCAGCTGACCGAACTGACCGCGTCGATCAAGAAACTGCGGCCCGATTTGCCCATCTGCGTGGACCACGAAGGCGGCCGCGTGCAGCGCTTTTGCACCGACGGTTTCACCGCGCTGCCGGCCATGCGCGTGCTGGGCGAAGAGTGGATGCAAGACGCCATGACGGCCACCGACAGCGCCACCGCGCTGGGCTATGTGCTGGCCAGCGAATTGCGCGCCTGCGGGGTTGACCTGACCTTCGCGCCGGTGCTGGACCTGGACCACGGCGGCAGCACGGTGATCGGTGAACGGGCTTTCCACCGCGATGCGCGCGTGACCACGGTGCTGGCGCAAAGCGTCATCCACGGCCTGCTGCGCGCCGGCATGGCGCACTGCGGCAAGCACTTCCCCGGCCACGGTTTTGTGAAGGCCGACAGCCACACCGCCGTGCCGGTGGACAAGCGCAGCCTGAAGGCGATATTGGCCGACGACGCGCGGCCCTACGAATGGCTGAGCAGCACGCTGACGGCGGTCATGCCGGCGCATGTGATCTACCCGAAGGTTGACAGCCACCCGGCCGGCTTTTCCGAGCGCTGGCTGAAAGAGATCTTGCGCGGCCAGTTCGGCTTCACCGGCGCCATCTTCAGCGACGACCTGAGCATGGAAGGCGCACGCCACCTGGAAGGCAGCGACCTCAGCTATTCGGAAGCCGCCGCGTTGGCGCTGAACGCCGGTTGCGACTTGGTGCTGCTGTGCAACCAGAGCCTGGACGGCGGCGCGGCCGTCGACGCCCTGCTGGCCGGCCTGGACGAACAGGCCGCGCTGGGCCACTGGCACCCCGACCCCGACAGCGAGCACCGCCGCCTGGCGCTGCTGCCGCAGACGCCGCCGCTGACCTGGGACGAGCTGATGCACGACGCCGTCTACCAGCGTGCGCTGGAACGCCTGCCTTGATGCGCGGGTCCTGAGCGCCCATGTCCAGCAACAGCGAGGCCAAGCGCCTGCAGATGGCCGACATCGCCCGCCTGGCCGGTGTGTCGGTGTCGACCGTGTCGCGCGCGTTGAACGGCAGCACCCTGATCAACGCCGAAACCCGCGAGCGCATCGGCCAGCTGGCGCGTTCGCTGAATTACAGCATCAACCTGGGCGCGCAGAACCTGCGGCTGCAGAAGAACCAGACCATCGCTGTCGTTGTGCCCTACGACGCGCAGGCCCGCCAGCACATCTCCGACCCCTTCTTCCTCAGCATCGTCGGCGCCATCGCTGACGCTCTGACCGACCTCGGCTACGACATGCTGCTGTCGCGGGTGAACGCCGAGCATCTGGACAGCGCGGCCGCCCTCTACGACTCGGGCAAGGCCATCGGCCTGGTCATCATCGGCCAGTGGCGCCACCACGACCAGCTGAACGACCTGGCGGCGCGCAAGGTGCCGGTGGTGGTGTGGGGCGGGCAGTTGCCGCAGCAGCTGTATTGCAGCGTGGGTGGCGACAACGTGGACGGCGGCCTGCAAGCCACTCGCCACCTGCTGCGCAGCGGCTGCCGGCGCATCGCTTTCGTCGGCGACGTGCGCCTGCCCGAGGTGACGCTGCGCCACCAGGGCTACCTGCGGGCGCTGAACGAGGCTGGCTTGACGGCCGACCCGCTGCTGGAAGTGCCGGCGCCTTTCGAGATCATGGCGGCCCGTTCGGCGTTGGGCCGGCTGTGCGTCAGCGGCGCAGCCCTGGACGGCGTCTTCGCCTGCAGCGACCTGCTGGCCTTGCAGGCTGTACAGGCCTTGCGCGCCGTCAGCCGCCAGGTGCCCGGCGACGTGGCCGTGGTGGGTTACGACGACATGCCGGTGGCCACCTACAGCGACCCGCCGCTGACCACGGTGCACCAGCCCGTGGCGCTGGCCGGGGCCGAACTGGTGGACGCCTTGCTGGCCCTGCTGCGTGGCGAGCGCGCGGCCCCACGCGTGCTGCCGGTGCACCTGGTGGTGCGCGGCAGCGCGCCGCAGCCGGCCTGATTCGACGTCGCTGCACGGTGCCAGCAAGCGCGCCGGCTGCTGTTCGATTGCATAACCCGTAGCGTCCGATATTTACGGCGTGTCAGCCTAACAACAAACATCAACCTCGTTCAGGTTTTCCCTGATGTGCAATCGATTGCAATAGCTATCCAATGCGCTCAGCACGAACCGCAACGACCCATCCCGAAACGAGGAGACCCCATGCAGAACCCCAACACCAGCACCCGCCGCCCCTTGGCCCGCCAACTGTCGCTGGCCGTGTCCCTGGCCTTGTTGCAGATCGGCGCGGCCAGCGCCCAAAGCGCCGACACGCCGGCGCCGGTCGACAAGAACGACGGCCTGCAACTCGACCGCATCGTGGTCACCGGCTCCACCGGCAAGACCACCAAGATGCGTTCCAGCGTTTCGCTGTCTTCGCTGGAAGGCGACAGCCTGGTGACCAGCACGGCCGCCAGCGCCACGGAAATCCTGCGCAGCATCCCGGGCCTGCGCTCGGAATCCAGCGGCGGTGAAAGCAACGCCAACGTCGGTGTGCGCGGCATCCCCATTTCGGCCGGCGGCGCACGCTACATCCAGTTCCAGGAAGACGGCCTGCCGGTGCTGCAGTTTGGTGACATCGCCTTCGCCACGCCCGACACCTGGATACGCGCCGACGCCAGCCTGGACCGCCTGGAAGTGCTGCGCGGGGGCTCGGCCAGCACGCTGGCCACCGGCGCACCGGGCGGCATCATCAACTTCGTCAGCAAGACCGGCATCGACCAGGGCGGCAGCCTGGCCCTGACCAAGGGCCTGGGCTACGACGAAACCCGTGTCGACCTGGGCTATGGCGGCCGCATCGCGCCGAAGACGCGCTTCTGGGTCGGCGGCTTTTACCACTCGGGCGACGGCGGCCGCGCCGGCGCCGCGGGCACCGAAGGCGGTGGCCAGATCCGCGGCAACATCACTCAGGAACTGAGCAACGGTTTCATCCGCATCAGCTTCAAGCACCTGGACGACCGCACCCCCACCTTCATGCCCACGCCGGTGAAATACGTCGGCAGCCAGATCACCGAAATCGCCGGCCTGGACCCGCGCAAGACGGCCTTCTACAACGCCGGTTGGCCCTTGGACAAGACGCTGATGTCGAACAACACGGTGTCCACCTCGAACATCCGCGACGGACTGTCGGCCAAGACCGATGCCTTCGGGTCCGAACTGGACCTGGACGTGGGCGCTGGCCTGCGCCTGACCAACAACTTCAAGTGGTCCAAGAACAGCGGCCGCTTCATCGGCATCTTCCCGGGCAGCGACGTGGTGGCGGCACCGGCCGGCACCACCATCGCCACCGGCGCCGGTGCAGGCACGGCCTACAGCGGCAACTGGTTCCAGGCGATCAGCTTCAACACCAAGGTCGACGACGCCGGCCTGGTGGCCGACGACCTGAAGTTGTCCAAGACCTTCGACCTGGGCGCTGGCCGCAAGCTGACCACCACCGGCGGTCTGTACACCAGCGTGCAGAACCTGAACATCACCTGGAACTTCAACCAGTACGCGCTGTCGGCCGTGGCCGACCACGCGCAGCTGCTGAACATGGCGGGCGCGGGCAACGCCAACGGCGTGTCGGCTTTCGGTGGCTGCTGCTCGAACACCCAAGACTCGAAGTACAAGACCACCGCTGCCTACTTCAGCCTGGGCTACGAAGCCGGTCCGCTGACCGTGGACGCCAGCCTGCGCCGCGACAACAACAGTGCCAGCGGTGCCTACTACCAGTCCGTCGCCAACACCGCGCCCGGCGCGGCCTACGACCGGCAGTACGACCTGTCCAAGCCCAATGTCATCGACTACAGCTACACCAACAACGCCTATTCGGTGGGCGCCAACTACCAGCTGAGCAAAGACCTGGCGGTGTTCGGCCGCAGCAGCAAGGGCGCTGCTTTCAACGCCGACCGCATCACCTTCTTCAATGCTCCGGCCCTGGTAAATGGCGCCAGCAGCAAGATCCCGGTGAACGAAGTGACGCAATGGGAAGGCGGCGCCAAATGGCGTCAAGGGGGTGTGAGCCTGTTCGCGACGCTGTTCTTCGCCAAGACCGACGAGATCAACGTCGACCCGACGACCACGCCGGTCAAGGTCACCACGAACAAGTACGACAGCAAGGGGCTGGAACTGGAAGCCGCCTACCGCATGGGCATCTTCTCGGTGCAAGGCGGCCTGACCTACACCGATGCCAAGATCACCACCAGCAGCAACGCCGCATTGGTGGGCAAGACGCCCAAGCGCCAGGCCAAGCTCGTCTACCAACTGGCGCCCAGCGTGTACATCGGTGACGCCATCAACATCGGCGCCAGCATCGTCGGCACCGGCGGTTCGAAGGACGACGGCCCCACCGGCCCGCTGAGCATCGACCTGCCCAGCTATATGTCCATCAATGCCTTCGCCAGCTATGCGCTGACACCGGCGGCCACGGTGGCGCTGTCGGTCAACAACCTGACCAACACCATCGGCTACACCGAAAGCAACGACGGCCGCGGCGCTGCGCGTTCCATCAACGGCCGCACCGCCAAGGTGGTGCTGAAGTACGCTTTCTGAGCGCGCTCAGAAGCCGCTGACGCCCTGCACCCGACGCTGAACCTTGACCTTCGATGACACCGACGAAACCGCATCTGTCCTTCTGGCAGATCGTCAACATGAATGTCGGTTTCTTCGGCATCCAGTTCAGCTTCGGGCTGCAGCAGGCCAATATGAGCCCCATCTACCAGTATCTGGGGGCCGATGAAAGCAAGCTGCCGCTGCTGTGGCTGGCCGGGCCGCTGACCGGCCTGCTGGTGCAGCCGGTGATCGGTGCGATGAGCGACCGCACGGTGACGCGCTGGGGCCGGCGAACCCCGTATTTCATGATCGGCGCGCTGCTGTGCAGCCTGGGTCTGCTGTTCATGCCGCACAGCCCCACGCTGTGGTTTGCGGCCGGCCTGCTGTGGATCCTGGACGCCGCCAACAACGTGACCATGGAGCCCTACCGCGCCTACGTCAGCGACCGCCTCAACCCCGCCCAGCACTCGCTGGGCTTCCTGACCCAAAGCGCCTTCACGGGCCTGGCGCAGACCCTGGCCTACCTGGCGCCCAGCATCTTCGTCTGGTTGGGCATGAACAAAGACGCGGTGGGTGGCAACCACATTCCGCAGGTCACTTTGTGGGCCTTCATCGTCGGCGCGTTGCTGTCGCTGAGCACCGTTTGGTGGAGTGTGCGCAAGGTGCCCGAACTGCCGATGAGTGAAGCTGAGAAGGCCGAGTTGCGCGCACGGCCGAAAGGCATGGCCGCCACCCTGAACGACATCACCACCGCCTTCAAGGACATGCCGCCGGTGATGCGCCGCCTGTGGTGGATGAAGCTCTTCCAGTGGTACGGGATGATGTGCTACTGGATCTACATCGTGCCGTCGCTGGCCAAGACCGTGTTCAACACGGCCGACGCCAGCAGCAGCGGTTTCCGCGATGCCAGCCTGCTGAACGGGCAAATCGGCGGCTTCTACAACTTCGTCGCCTTCATCGCCGCCTTCGCGATGATTCCCATCGTGCGCCGGCTGGGTCCCAAGACCGTCCACGCGCTGTGCCTCACGGCGGCGGCCGCCGGCATGTGGGTCATCCCGGCCATCCACGACCAGAGCTGGCTCTTCGTCCCGATGCTCGGCGTCGGCCTGGCCTGGGCCAGCATCATGGGCAACCCCTACGTGCTGCTGGCCGGCAGCATCCCGCCCGAACGGGCCGGCATCTACATGGGCATCTTCAATATGTTCATCGTCGTGCCCATGCTGATCCAGATGGTCACGCTGCCGCTCATCTACCACTCGCTGCTCGGCGGCCAACCCGACAACGTCATCCGCCTGGCCGGCACGCTGTTGGCCTGCGCCGCCGTGGCCGTGCTTTTCGTCGACACACGCAAGTCGCTTCCCGCACCCGCACCCGCATGAAGAACCAGGTTCAACTCATCACCTACGTCGACCGCCTGGGCGGAGGCGGCCTTGCCGAATTGCAGGCACTGCTAACCGCGCCTGAATCTGCATTGCAAGGCGTGTTCGGTGGCGTCCACCTGCTGCCCTTCTTCAACCCTATCGACGGTGCCGACGCCGGCTTCGACCCCATAGACCACACCCAGGTCGATCCGCGACTGGGCGACTGGCCCGACATCCGCACGCTGACTGCGCAACTCGACGTGATGGGCGACGTCATCGTCAATCACATGTCCAGTGCATCGCCGCAGTTCCGCGACTACGCCCGCCTGGGTTCGGCTTCGAAGTACGCTGGCCTGTTCCTGACCATGGATGCGGTGTTTCCGAAGGGCGCCACCGAGCGTGACCTGCTGGCCGTCTACCGGCCGCGTCCCGGCATGCCCTTCACCTTCACGACACTGGCCAACGGCGAACGCAAGATCTTGTGGACCACCTTCACGCCCAGCCAGGTGGACATCGACGTGCAGCACGAGCAGGGCGCGGCCTACCTGCAAAGCATCTTGAACACCTTCGCCGACAACGGCATCCGCATGGTGCGGCTGGACGCCGTGGGCTACGCCATCAAGAAGGCCGGCGACAGCTGTTTCATGATTCCCGAGACCTACGCCTTCATCGCCGCCTTCGCGGCGCAGGCGCAGGCCCTGGGCATCGAGGTGCTGGTCGAAATCCATTCGTATTACCAAAAGCAGATCGACATCGCCCGGCGGGTGGACTGGGTCTACGACTTCGCGCTGCCGCCGCTGGTCTTGCACGCGCTGTTCTTCCACACCGCCGAGCCGCTGAAGGCCTGGATACGCGTGCGGCCGACGAATGCGCTGACGGTGCTGGATACGCACGACGGCATCGGCATCATCGACATCGGGGCCGACGCCAGCGACCGCGCGGCGCGGCCCGGCCTGGTGCCCCCGGCCGAGCTGGACGCGCTGGTCGAACGCATCCACGCCAACAGCGGCGGCGCCAGCCGCAAGGCCACGGGTGCCGCGGCCAGCAACCTTGACCTGTACCAGGTCAACTGCACCTTCTACGACGCACTGGCCCGTGACGACCGTGCTTACTTGCTGGCCCGCGCCGTGCAGTTCTTCATGCCCGGCATACCGCAGGTCTATTACGTCGGCCTGCTGGCTGGCGAGAACGACCTCGACCTGCTGGCGCGCAGCGGGGTGGGCCGCGACATCAACCGCCACCGCTACAGCCCCGACGAAATCGCCAACGCCTTGCGCCGGCCTGTCGTGGCCCAGTTGATCGACCTGATCCGGCTGCGCAACCAGCACCCGGCCTTCGGCGGCCAATTCAGCCTGCTGGACAGCCCGCCCGATGTGCTGGCCATGCGCTGGGAACAGGGCGCGGACGTGGCCGAGCTGTCCGTCGATTTCAGCGACCTCGGCCACCGCTTGCGGGCTACAGACGACACGGGCGCCTGGCGCAGCATCACGCTGGGTTGATCGCGGCCCGCAGCGCGGCGGCTGCTTGCGGCGCCGCTACGGGCTGAACCCCGGGCTTCGTGGTGCTGCTTGGCGCTTTTCTGACCGTAAGACTTGGGGGACTTGGCCAGCGCGGATCAAGCCCGACGCCGATACCCTTGAATACTGCGGGGCGTGGCCAAAAAAAGGCCCCGCAGTGCAGGGCCTTTCGGGGTGGCGGCAGCCGCCGTCAGTGGGCTGCGGGCTGCGTGTCGAAGGGCAGTTGCACCTGCGACAAGTCCTTGCGCGTTTCAACCAGCACCAGCGGGCCATCGTCGGCCTGCACGTGGCGCTTGGGCTCGCGCGGCACGCGGATGGGCTGCGGCTCGGCGGCCATTGCGGCCTGCACCGCGCGGATCTTCTCGGCGTCCGAGTTGACCCATTCCAGACCGGCGGTCTGCGCGATGCCGTGCAGCGCGTCGGTCGGCAGTGCGTAGGGCGCGACGCGTGCCAGCGGCGCCGGCGCCGGTGCTGCGGCTGCCATGACTGGTGCTGCTGCCGGTGCGGGTTCGGCTGCCATCACCGGTGCCGGTGCGGGGGCGGGGGCCGGTGCGGGGACAGGTGCCGACGCGGGCATGGCCACGGGTGCCGACTCGACTTGCGTCAGCGGCTCGGCGACAGGTGCAGGGGTCGCAGCAACAGCCACCGGCGCGGGGGCTGCAGGGGCAGCACCGTCGTCGAAGGTGGCCACGGCCAGCGGTGCGACGGCTGAGGCTTCGCCCTCGGCTGCGCTTTCACCGCCATCCGCTGCGCGCGGCGCGCCGTCTTCACGGCCTTCGCGGTTGCGGTCACGGCCGCCACGGCCACGGCGACGGCCGCGTTCGCGCTCGCCGCCTTCAGCCGGGGCTGCACTGCCGTCGGTGGGCGCTGCGGCCTGGGCTTCGCCCGTGCCGTCCACTGCGATTTGCGGGTCAGCGCCAGCTTCGGCGCTGACGCCGTCTTCACGCGCCACACCGGCTTCGTCAACCCGGCCTTCGCCACGGTCACGGCCACCGCGCCGGCGGCGGCGACGGCCGTCACGTTCGGCATCGGCGGCTGGCGTTTCGGCGCCGGCTGCGGTGTCGACCAAGGCCTGCACGCCGCCTTCGGCGGTGCCGTCGTCTTCGGTGCGCGGTGCGGCACTGCGCTCGGGGCGCGGGCCACGGCGGCCCTCACCGCGCGGTGCGCGCTCTTCGCGCTCAGCCGTCGGGGCGCCATCGGCGGCGGGCAGGTCGACGCGCGGGGCGCGCGGCTCACGCGGCTCGCGGTTCTCGCGGCCTTCCGGGCGGGCTTCGTTGCGGGCTTCGGTGCTGCGTTCCGCACCGCGCTCGCCGCGTTCACCACCACGGCCGCCACGGCCTTCCTTGTTGTCACGGCCACCGCGTGAACCGCCGCGCTCACCGCCACGTTCACCACCGCGTTCGCTGCGCTCGCCACCCCGGCCACCGCGCTCGCCGCGTCGGCCATCGCCACGCTTTTC
>JAYVBO010000174.1:0-9383 GCA_043750435.1 Betaproteobacteria bacterium
GTAGACCGCAGACAGCCCATCTTCCAGCACGTCCAAGATGGACAGCATTTTCAAGTCGCCGGGTGTGCCGTCAGCCTTCGGTTCGCGAAACTCGACCAACCGCGAGTTGACCCGGCTTTGCAGCAGGAACTGGGTGTACTGGTCGACGCTGTCGTGGTCCATGCCACCGCCGGCATGGCGGCCGGCCTGGTAGCGCAGGTAGAGCTGGTAATGCTCGGGCAGGAAGCACAGCTTGAGCACCCGGCTGCGCAGGCCGCCATGCTGCTTCCAGGCCCGGCGCTGGCTGCGCGTGGGGGTGTAACTGGCCACCGGCACGCGCATGGGCACGCAGGCGCGGCAGCCGTCGCAATAGGGGCGGTAGGTGAACATGCCACTGCGCCGGAAGCCGCTGGACACCAGGCCGGAATAGGTGTCGGCATAGATCAGATGGCTGGGCGTGGCCACCTGCGAGCGTGCCTGCCGGCCGGGCAGGTAGCTGCAGGGGTAGGGGGCCGTTGCATAGAACTGCAAGGAGCCCAGCGGCAATTCGTTGGGGTGGGTCACGCGTTGTCGGGGGCCGGCTAAGGCGCCGGGATCAACAGGTCCCAGGCGGCTTCATCATAGGTCCAAGGCGCTACTTCTGGGGCCGCAATGGCGTTGGCCAGGTGCGTTTCGAAAGCGCTGCGGCTGATCTCGTGGGCCCCGAAGCTGGCCAGGTGGCCGGTGTTCTGCTGGCAGTCGATCAGCGCCACGCCGCGCGCGCGGCAGGCGGCCACCAATGTGGCCAGCGCGATCTTCGACGCGTCGCTGCGGTGCGAAAACATCGACTCGCCGAACACCATGCGCCCGATGGCGATGAAGTAGAGGCCGCCGACCAGCACGCCGTCGATCCAGGTTTCGCAGCTGTGAACGCGGCCGGCGCGGTGCCAGGCGGTGTAGGCGTCAACCACGGCGGGCACGATCCAGGTGCTGTCCTGGCCGTCGCGCGGCGTGGCCGCGCAGGCGGCAATCACGGCCGAGAAGTCGCTGTCGAAGCGCAACTCACAGCCCGCTGAACGGCGGAAGCGGCGCAGCGTCTTCTTCATCGTCTGCGACAGATGGAAGCCGTCCACCGGCAGCACCATGCGCGGGTCGGGGCTCCACCACAGCGCGGGCTGGCCGGGGCTGTACCAGGGGTAGATGCCTTTGCGGTAGGCCTCGTCCAGCCGCTCAGGGGTGACGCGGCCGCCGGCGGCCACCAAGCCGGGCGCGTCGCTGTCGGCGCCCAGCGCCAGGCTGGTGGACGGCAACGGGGTGCTGTCGTCGATCCAATTCAAAGTTGGAGCCCCCAAGCTCGCTCTCGCTCGCTACCCCCCGACGGGGCCGTCCGCTGGCGGCCCGGCGAAGCCGGT
The DNA here is from genome assembly GCA_043750435.1 of Betaproteobacteria bacterium. Classification (GTDB taxonomy): domain Bacteria; phylum Pseudomonadota; class Gammaproteobacteria; order Burkholderiales; family Burkholderiaceae_C; genus Rubrivivax. The sequence continues at coordinate 1,371 of JAYVBO010000174.1, forward strand.
TCCGCGGCGGGAAGCTTGGTCGTCATCTGCCGGCGGCGAGTTGTTGCCACAGGAAGGTGTATTCCAGCGCCGACATCTGCGCGCGCTGGGCGTTGTCGGCCGCGCCGCCGTGGCCGCCTTCGATGTTTTCCCAGTACAGCACGCGGTGGCCCTGTTCGATCATGCGGGCAGCCATCTTGCGGGCGTGGCCGGGGTGCACGCGGTCGTCGCGCGTGCTGGTGGCGAACAGCACCTTGGGCAACTTCACACCGGCCTTGACGTTCTGGTAGGGGCTGTACCGCTTGATCCAGTCCCACTCTTCGGGCTTGTCGGGGTCGCCGTATTCGGCCATCCACGAGGCGCCGGCCAGCAGCTTGTTGTAGCGCTGCATGTCCAGCAGCGGCACCTGGCAAACCACGGCGTTGAACAGTTCAGGCCGCTGGACCATGGTGGCGCCGACCAGCAGGCCGCCGTTGCTGCCGCCCTGTATGCCCAGCCGCCCGGGCCGCGTGACGCGGCGGCGGATCAGGTCTTGTGCCACGGCGGCAAAGTCGTCGTAGCTTTTCTGCTTGTGTTCCTTGACGGCGGCCTGGTGCCAGGCCGGACCGAATTCACCGCCACCGCGGATGTTGGCCAGCACGAAAACGCCGCCCCGACCGGTCCAGGCGCGGCCGATGGCGCCCGAGTAGAACGGTGTCAGCGAGACCTCGAAACCGCCGTAGCCGTAAAGCAGCGTCGGGTTCTCGGCGTCGGGCTTGGCGCCTTTGGCCCAGACCACGAAATAGGGCACGCGGTTGCCGTCGCGCACGGGGGCGAAGCGTTGTTCGACGCGCATGCCTTGGGCGTCGAAGAAGCTGGGGCGCGACTTCAACAGCTCGCGCTCGTCAGCCCCGGCGTCCAGGCCGGTGCGGCCGATCTGCAGCGAATCAGGGCTGAGGAAATCGGCGGCGTTCAGGAAGTAGTGTTCGGCCAGGCTGTCGGTGGCCAGCAGCGGGTCGTGCAGCGCGTTCACGCTGAGCTGGCCGGGGTAGGGCGCCACCATGTCGCGCTTGGTCCATTTGGTGGCGTCGCGCACGCCGTTCACGGCCATTGTTTCGCGCCATTCCTGCAGCTTGCTGGCAACCTTGTCGAGCACGTTGACGATCACCGTCTCGCGCGTCGCCGTGTAGCCGGCCAGGCTTCGCGTGGCGGTGGGCGTGAACAGCGCGGCAAAGCGGTGTTCACCCTTCAGGTAGGCCGTCGCATCACCCACCAGCAGCGAACCGCGCAGCCAGGTTTTGCGGCCGATGACCCAGTCGCTGCGCAATTCGATGAAAACGCGGTCGCGCAAGAAAGCCAGTTGCGCATCATTCGGCTTGTCCAGCGGCAGCAGCTGGTCGCCCTGCAGCTGGAAGAACCGGGTGTTGTAGAAGTCCAGCGAACGGGCGAACAGCGTGCGCTCGTAGCCCGGCGTGCTGTCGACACTGACCGACACGGCCACGTCTTGCGTTTCACCTTCGAAGACGGAGACGGCGGCGCTGAGCGGCTGGCCGCGCTGCCAGCGCTTGATGACGCGCGGGTAGCCCGAATCGGTCAAGGAACCGGGGCCGAAGTCGGTGCCAATATAGAGGTGGTCGGCATCCATCCAGTCGGCGCTGGACTTGGCTTCGGGCAGTGCGAAACCGCCTGCGACGAAGGTTTTCGCCACGGTGTCGAATTCGCGCAGCACCTGGGCGTCGGCGCCGCCGCGCGACAGCGCCACCAGGGCCAGGCGGTAGTCGGGCCCCAGGCAGGTGGCGCCGCCCCAGACCCAGTTCTCGCCTTCGGCCTGGGCCAGGGCGTCAATGTCGATGACGGTTTCCCAGGCCGGCTGCGCCTTGCGGTACTCGGCCAGCGTGGCACGGCGCCACAGGCCGCGTGGGTTGCTGGCGTCGCGCCACAGGTTGTAAAGCCAGTCGCCCCGGCGGGTGACGTAGGGTATCTGTTCCTTCGAATCCAGCACCTCGCGGATGCTGCCGCGCAGGGCTTCGAAGCCGGGCTCGGCCTGCAGCAGGCCTTCGCTTTCGGCGTTGCGCTCGCGCACCCACTGCAGCGCGCGTTCGCCCTGCACGTCCTCGAGCCAGAGGTAGGGGTCTTGAGTAAGGGTGTCGGTGTCAGACATGGCAGTGACGCTTCATTTCGTGCGGGCCTTGAGGACGGCCGGCTGGACTTCGACGCTGCGCTCGGCATTGCCGACCCAGACGGTGCCATCTTGCACCGTCACCTGCAGTTGCATCGAACGTTCGGCCAGTTCGGCCAGCGCCTGACTTTGCGCGGCGGGCAGTTGCCACACCGCCAGGTTGTTCAGCCGCGCCACCTTGTTCTGCACGCCGGCCCACCAGATCAGCGCGGCGTTGCTGTAGACATAGAGCGTGACCCGGTCGGCGCGGCCGCTGGCCTTGGCCAGGCGGCGCTCTTCGGGCTGGCCGACTTCCATCCAGTGGCGCACCTGGCCGTCCAGGCTCACGTGCCACAGGTCGGGTTCGTCGGCATTGGCCATGCCACCGGCGAAGGCGAGTTTGCCGTCGAGGTCGTCGGCCGTCACGTTCAGTGCGAAGGCCAGCAGGCGCACCATCATGCGTTCGTCGGTTTCCGACGGGTGGCGGGCCAGCGTCAACGCGTGCGTGGCGTACAGGTTGCGGTCCATGTCGGCGATCTGCAGCGTCGCCTTGCAAACCGTGGATTTCAGAGCCATGGCAAGGCGCGCAGGGCGACCACAGTGGGCAGGGCAGTGGCAAAAGGCATGGGCGGCTGTGGGCTGAGCAAGGGCTGCGGACTGTGCCACAGCATGCAGGGCTGCGGGCGGGCAAGGGTGGCATCATTCGCTCTCACGCCGGCACCGCCGGCAACCCTTTTGCCTGTGAGTTCGAGTATGAAGATGAAGGTCCTGAGCTTCCTGTCGGTGCTGCTATTCGCAGCGGCCAGTTTCACGGCGCAAGCCCAGACGCAAACGCCGGCCAAGCCCCCAGCCAAAGCCGCCAAGCCGGTGGCCGCGCCCGCCAAGGCCGCTTCGGAGCCCGACAAGACCCTGTCATTGGGCGGGAAGGCGGGCAAGGGCGCCATCCTGACGCGCGACGAGTTGCGCGCTTGCCTGAGCCAGGAAGAAACCTTGAGGAAGCGCCTGGATGCGCATACGGCCTTGCGCGCGCCGTTGAACCAGGAAAAGGCCGACCTGGCCACGGCCCAGCAAGGCCTGCGCACCGAACGTGCGCCCTTGGAAGACTTGAAGAAGCAGGCCGAAGCGCTCGGCGAGCGCCTGAAGGCCTATGGGACGCGCGTGACGGCCTTGAACGACGGCGTTGCGGCCTACAACGAAGCCAACGGCAAGGGCGCCAAGGCCGAACGCGAACGCCTGGCCCTGAACAAGGAACGTGAAGACCTGGCCGTGCTGCAGAAGGCGCTGGACGCCGAGCGGTCCGAGTTCACGGCCAAGAGTGAAGCCGCGGTGCGCGAGTACAACGCCAAGGCCGCTGCTGTGGACGCCCAGGTCGCCGAATGGAACAAGCGCAACGAGCAGTGGAACCAGGATGCCCGCGTCATGGAGGTTGATCGTTCGGAATGGGTGATCAACTGCGCCGACCGCCGCTACCGCGAAGACGACGAGATTGCCATCAAGCGCGGCAAGTAAGCGCATGGTCATGACTGCTGCGACGGAGGCGACGGACGCCCTCAACCCCCTGCTGCAGGTCTGGGACACGCCGCACGGCCTGCCGCCGTTCGCCCTGTTGCAGGCTGCGCATTTCGAACCCGCACTGCGGGCCGCGATGGAGTCCCACCGGGCTGAATTGGCACGCATCGCCAGCGACCCGGCCGCGCCCGATTTCGACAACATCGCAGCGGCCTTTGACCGTGCCGGCGCGCAACTGGGCCGCGTGGCGGCAGCCTTCTACAACCTGACCTCGTCGGCCACCAGCCCTGAATTGCAAGCCGTGCAGCGCGCGATGGCCGGCCCCATGGCCGCCCACCACAGCGCGGTGCACACCGATGCGGCGCTGTTCCGCCGCCTGGACGCCGTGCATGCGCAGCGCAGCGGCCTGGGCTTGACGTCTGAGCAGCAGCGGCTGGTCGAACGCCTGCAACTGGACTTCGTGCGTGCCGGGGCGCAACTGCCCCCGCTGCCGCAAGCGCGCTACGCGGCCATCATGGCCGAGCTGGCGCAGCTGATGACCCGCTTCGCGCAGAACGTGCTGCAGGACGAGTCCGTCTGGGCCCTGCCGCTGAGCAGCGAGGCGGACAGGGCCGGCCTGCCCGACTTCCTGCTGGCCAGTGCCCGGCAGGCGGCCACTGAGCGCGGCACGGAAGGCGCAGTGATCACCCTGGCGCGCTCGCTGATCGTGCCCTTCCTGACCTTTTCGCCGCGGCGTGACCTGCGCGAACAGGCCTGGCGGGCCTGGGTCGGCCGGGGCGAAAACGCCGGCGAACACGACAACCGCGAAGTGGCTCGCGACATCCTGCGCCTGCGCAATGAGCAAGCGCGCCTGCATGGCCACGCCAGTTTTGCCGACTACGCCCTGACCGACACCATGGCCGGCACCCATCAAGCGGTGCAGGGGCTGTTGGGTGAAGTCTGGCCGCGCGCCCTGGTGGCGCTGGAACACGAACGCGCCGCACTGCACCAAGCGATGGCGACCGAGGGTGTGGCCGGCGACATCCAACCCTGGGATTGGCGTTTCTGGGCCGAGAAGGTGCGCCGCACGCAGTTCGCCATCGACGACGCCGAGGTCAAGCCCTACTTCGAACTCGGCCGCGTGGTGCAGGCGGCATTCGATTGTGCGCAGCGCCTTTTCGGCCTTCGCTTCACGCCACGCAGCGACATCCCCGTTTACCACCCCGATGTGCAGGCCTACGAGGTCAGCAACGCCGCCGGCCAGGTTTGCGGCGTCTTCTTGCAAGACAACTTTGCGCGGCCGAACAAGCGCAGCGGCGCCTGGATGAGCAGCCTGCGCTGGCAAAGCCGAAACGGCCCACAGCCACAGTTGCCCGTCATCCTGAACAACAACAACTTCGCCAAGGGCGAGCCCACGCTGCTGTCACTGGACGACGCGCGCACGCTGTTCCACGAATTCGGCCACGGCCTGCACGGCCTGTTGTCGGACGTGACCTACGAGCGCTTGTCGGGCACCCAGGTGCTGCGCGACTTCGTCGAACTGCCGTCGCAGATCTTCGAACATTGGATTGCTGAACCCGAGGTGCTGCAACGCCACGCGCGGCACTGGCAGACCGACGCACCCATTCCTGCCGACCTGGTGGCGCGGCTGCAGCGCGCCCAGCGTTTCAACCAGGGCTACGAGACCGTGCGCTACACCGCCAGCGCGTTGGTGGACATGGCCGCGCACGCGCTGACCGACGCCGAACCGCCGGCCGACCTGTGCGCTTTCGAAGCCGACGTGCTGAAGGCAGCCGGCTTGCCACCGGGCGTGGGTTTGAACCACAGGCTGGTGCACTTCCAGCACCTGTTTGCCAGCGCGGGCTACGCCGCCGGCTACTACGTTTACCTGTGGGCCGAGGTGCTGGACGCGGACGGCTATGACGCCTTCACCGAAGCCGGCAGCCCCTTCGACCCGGCCGTGGCGCAGCGCCTGCTGAAGCACATCTACAGCAGTGGCAACAGCGTTGAGCCCGGTGCGGCCTACGCGGCTTTCCGTGGGCGGGCGCCCACGGTACAGCCGCTGCTGGAAAAGCGCGGGCTGTTGCAGCCTGGCTGAAGCTGGCGGGCCGCCGCCGGCCTTCAGCGGACGGCGGCCTTCATGGCGCGAGATCGAAGACCAGCACCTCGGCGTCTTCGCCGCCTTCCAGCACCAGCCGGGTTTCCTGGTCCAGGCGCACCGCGTCGCCAGCGCGCAGCGTGTGGTCGTTGACGCGAAGGCTGCCGCGCACCAGGTGCACATAGGTGATGCGGCCGGCCTGCAGCGGCACTTCGACGCGCTCGGCGCCGTCGAACAGGCCCGCGCTCAGCGTGGCGTCGGCATGGATGGCCACCGCGCCGTCGCGCCCGCCGGGTGCAGCCACCAGGCGCAGTTGCCCGCGCTTGCTGGCCGCGTCGAAATGCTTCTGCTCGTAGCCGGGTTCGACGCCGGCCTGGTCCGGCAGGATCCAGATCTGCAGGAAGTGCGTGGTCAAGCCTTCGGCGTGGTTGAACTCGCTGTGGCGCACGCCGGTGCCGGCGCTCATGCGCTGCACGTCACCGGGGCGGATGACGCCGGACGCTTTTCCGGCCGCAGCGCCGCCGGCCGTGCCGCTTTGCATCCCATTCCCCATGCTGTCCTTGTGCGCCAGTTCGCCTTCCAGCACGTAGCTGATGATTTCCATGTCGCGGTGGCTGTGCGTGCCGAAGCCGGTGCCCGGGGCGATGCGGTCTTCATTGATCACCCGCAGATTGCCCACGCCCATGTGGGCCGGGTCGTGGTATTCGGCGAATGAAAAACTGTGGAAGCTGTTCAGCCAGCCGTGTTGGGCGTGGCCGCGCTCGGCTGATTTGCGCAGGGTGATCATGGTGCCTTGCTCCTGGGGTTGTGCTGTGCATCCAGTGTCGCCACGCGGGGCCGGCAGCGGGCTGCGCGCGCTTGTCGAGCCCGTTCAAATAAGATGAAGCGATGACTGAGAAACTGCTCGCCCTGACCCCCGACGCTCTGGTGATGATGGACACCGTCGCCCGCACCGGCAGCTTCGCTGCCGCCGCCCGCGAATTGGGCAAGGTGCCGTCGGCACTGACGTACAGCGTGCGCCAGCTGGAAGAGGCGCTGGACGTGCTGCTCTTCGACCGCAGTTCGCGCCAGGCGCAACTGACGGCTGCCGGCACCGAATTGCTGACCGAGGGCCGCCGCCTGCTCAGCGAAATGGGCGCGGTGGCCAACCGCGTGCGCCGCGTGGCCAGCGGCTGGGAAACGCAGTTGGCCATCAGCGTGGAAGACATCGTCGCCATGCCCATCGTTTTCGAACTGGTGCAGGCCTTTTACGAAATGGGTGCCGAGCAATGCCGCGCCGCCACCAGCCCCTCGTCGGCCCTGCAAGTCGACGCCCAGGGCGAGGTACCGGGCCCGGCCACCCGTTTGCGCCTGCGCACCGACGTGCTCAGCGGTACCTGGGAAGCGCTGATTTCGGGGCAAGTAGACCTGGCCATCGGCGTGGCGTCGCGCCCCATCGACGCGGCTGGCATCGAACTGCGGCCGCTGGGTGATTTGCCCTTCATCTTCTGCGTGGCGCCCCACCACCCGCTGGCCGCCGCCACCGAGCCCCTGACCGACGCGGTGCTGGTGCTGCACCGCGCGGTGGCGGTGGCCGACACCGCGCAGCGCCTGGCGCCGATGACCGTGAACCTGCTGGCCGGGCAGGACGTGTTGACGGTGCCCAGCATGCGCACCAAGCTGGAAGCGCTGCTGCACTGCCTGGGTTGCGGTTTCTTGCCCGAACCGCTGGCCCGCCTGCACCTGGAAGCCGGGCATCTGGTCGTCAAGGAAACGGTGCGCGGCTCGCCAGTAGCCACCTTGCAATACGCCTGGCGCGCCGACCGCGGCTCGCAAAGCCTGGGCCGCGCGTTGCAGTGGTGGCTGGCGCAACTGGAAAGCCCGACCACGCGCAAGGCGCTGCTTGAACACCATGCCGGGCCGCTGGCCTGAGAGCGGGGCCTAGCGGTTCTGGGGGTCGCGCTGCGGGTGTGGCGGCGCCAGACTGCAGGTCTGTGTCAGGAGCCACCATGATCAAGCCACTGCTCGCGGCCTTCATTTGCGCCTGCGCTGCCTGGGCCGCGCAGGCCCAGACCCACACGCACCAGTACCGCCTGGACGGCAGCTATGCCGACGATATGGGTGGGCCGGCATTGACGCCGCTGGGCGGCACGCTGGACGCCACGGGCTATACCTTTGGCGCCAACCAGGGCCTGACGGTCAGTGGTGCGGTCCAAGCGTCGGTCTACACCATCGACCTGGTCTTCTCGTTCGACGACGTGAATGGCTACCGCCGCCTCATCGACTTCATGGACCAGACCAGCGACACCGGCCTGTATGTGCTCAGCGGCGA
>JAYVBO010000175.1:0-1712 GCA_043750435.1 Betaproteobacteria bacterium
CGGTTGGAGGCGATCGTTTCGATGATGCGCAGCGCCATGGGCCAGCGCCCGGCCGCCGCCCGCCTGGCCGACCGCTGGGCCGCGCCCTTCCTGTGGTGCGTGCTGCTGCTGGCCGCCGGCGCGGCCGCCGTGTGGAGCGTGATCGACCCGTCGCGCGCGCTGTGGGTGGCCGTGGCGGTGTTGATCGTCACCTGCCCTTGCGCGCTGTCGCTGGCCGCACCGGCCGCATTGGTGGCCGGTGCGCGCGGCCTGGCGCGGCGCGGCGTGCTGCTGCAGCGGCTGGACGCGCTGGAAGCGCTGGCCGGCGTCGACCAGTTTTTCTTCGACAAGACTGGCACCTTGACGGAAGACCGGCCGCTATGGACGGGGCTGACGCTGACGCCGGCGGGCCTGACGTCATTCGGCGCTTCGGAAGATGCCGCGCTGGCCGCTGCGGCGGGCTTGGCCGCATGGTCCACCCATCCCTTGTCGGCAGCCGTGGTCGAGGCCGGCGAACGGGCCGCTAAGGCCGAGCTGCCGGCTGCGACGGCAGCCTACACCGGCATCGAAGAAGTGCCCGGCCAGGGCTTGCAGGCGCGTGATGCGCAAGGCCGCCTCTGGCGCCTGGGCTCAGCCGGCTGGGCCGGCGTGGGCGTGGGTGCGGAAGCGAATGCAGGCGATGCCGGCGTGTGGTTGGCTTGTGACGGCCAGCCGCTGGCCAGCCTGCACTTTGAAGAGCGGCTGCGCGCCGACGCTGCGCAAGCTTTGCAGGCGCTGCAGGCGGCCGGCGTGCGCGTCACCATCCTCACCGGCGACACGCCCGCCCGCGCGCAAGCGCTGGCAGCGCGCGTCGGCATTGCTGACGTGCTGGCCGGCGCCACGCCCGAAGCCAAGCTGCAGGCCATCCGTGCCGCTCAGGCCGCCGGGCGCCGCGTGGCCATGGTCGGCGACGGCATCAACGACGCGCCCGTGCTGGCGCGCGCCGATGTGTCGCTGGCCATGGGGCAGGGCGCCCTGGTGTCGCGCAGCCAGGCCGACGCGGTGATCACCTCCAACCGCCTGGGTGATGTGGTGCGGGCGCGTGTTTCAGCGCGCCGCACCGTGCGCATCATCCGGCAGAACCTGCTGTGGGCTGCGGCCTACAACGCGGTCTGCATCCCGCTGGCCGTCATCGGCTGGCTGCCGCCCTGGGCGGCAGGCCTGGGCATGGCCAGCAGTTCGCTGGCGGTGGTGCTGAACGCGCTGCGCGCGGCACGTTGAACGCACAGACCGACGCATGGAAAGCCTTTACCTTCTGATCCCACTGTCTGCCGTTTTGGTCCTGGGCATCCTGGGCATCTTCGGCTGGGCCCTGAACGCCGGACAGTTTGAGGACTTGGAAGGCGAAGGTGAACGGATCCTGACCGACGAGGCGCCGGGGCTTGATGCCCGTCAAGGTGAAGTCAGGCCGCCACCCGAACAATCGCGGGATTGATAACCCGTTTCAGAGTGAGGAGCTAGGCAATGGCACAAACAGCCGCGTTGGCGGTACCCCGAGACAGCGTCTACAGCGACAAGGTCATCCGACTGTTCTCAATGGCCGCCGTGATCTACGGCGTGGTGGGCATGCTGGTGGGCGTGATCATCGCCGCCGAGCTGGCCTGGCCCGAGCTCAATATGGGTATCCCGTACATCAGCTACGGCCGCCTGCGACCGCTGCACACCAACGCGGTGATCTTCGCCTTCGGCGGCTG
>JAYVBO010000176.1:0-9378 GCA_043750435.1 Betaproteobacteria bacterium
GCCGACTACGTGGCGCGCACCGTCAGCGAACCCCTGGCTCGCGCGCTGGGCCAGGCTGTGGTGGTCGAAAACCGCGCTGGTGCCGGGTCCAGCCTGGCCGCCGACTTTGTCGCCAAGGCACCGCCCGACGGCTACACCCTGCTCATCGCCAGCCCCAGCAGCATTTCGGTGAACCCGGCGCTGAACCCCAAGCTCAGCTACGCCTTCAAAGACTTCATCCCGGTGGCGCGCATCACCTCGTCGCCGCTGGTGGTGGCCGTCAACCCCAAGGCCGGCATCACCAGCATGGCCGAGCTGGTGGCCGCCGCGAAAAAGAAGCCCGGCGTGCTGAACTACACCAGTTCCGGCAACGGCAGCGCGCCGCACCTGGGCGCGGTGCACTTCAGCAAGGTGATGGGCATCGAGATGACGCACATCCCCTACAAAGGCGGCGCGCCGGCCATCCAGAGCGTGGTGGCCGGCGACACCCAGCTGACCTTCGGCACGCCGCCTTCGGTGCTGCCGATGGTGAAGGCCGGGCGCCTGTTGGCGCTGGGCGTGACCAGCCTGCAGCGCACGCCACTGGTGCCCGATGTGCCGGGCATGGTGGAAGCCGGCATGCCGGGCTACAGCATGGCCTTCTGGTACGGCTTCTTCCTGCCGGCGGGCACGCCGCCGGACATCGTGAAGAAGGTCTTCGACGCCGCCGCCAAGACCATGGCCGACCACGAGGTGAAGGCTGCGCTGGCCCGTGAAGGTACCGAGGTGGCGATGTCCAAATCACCCGATGACTTCAGCCGTTTCCTGGTGGACGACAACGCCTTCTGGGCCAAGCTGGCCAAGGACGCGGGCGTGAAGTTGGATTGACCCGCCGGCCTGGCTGGGCCTGGCGCCGACGTTGGTGCCTGACCGCAGGCATCATCACGTCCGACCATGCCATCAGAACCAGCTTCAGCCTACCGCTACCTCGACCTGGCCACCTGGCCGCGCCGCGAGGCTTTTGATTACTTCCGCAGCTTCGACAAGCCCTATTTCAACGTCTGCGTTCGGGTCGACGCCGCACCGTTGAAGGCGGCGGTGAAGGCGCGGGGCGTCGGCAGTTTTGCCCTGGCCTACCACTTCATTGCGCTGCGTCTGGCCAATGAGATCGAAGCCTTCCGCTACCGCCTGCACGAAGGCCGCGTGCGCATCCTGGACGAGATCGCCGGCGGCGCCACGGTGCTGCGCGACGACGACAGCTTCGGCTTCGCCTACCTGCCGCACACGACAGACTGGGCGCAGTTCGCTGCCGCCGGCAGCGCCGCCATCGCCGCCGCGCAGCAGCGCCAGGCCGGCTTCGAGCCACGCGTGGGTTTCGACGAATTGATCCACTTCACGACGCTACCGTGGCTGCACTTCAGCAGCTTTTCGCACGCCCGCAATTGGGGGCGTGAAGACAGCATCCCCAAGATCAGTTTCGGCCGCGCTGACGCTGAAGGCGGCAAGCTGTGGTTGCCGGTCAGCGTGGAGGTGCACCACGCGCTGATGGACGGGCTGCACCTGGGGCGCTACGTGCAGCGGCTGGAGGCGGCGATGGCCGACCCCGTGCCATGGCTGGCGCCTGCGGCGGCCTGAAACGACATGGGCACCTTCAGTGCCGCCACGTTCATCGCCGCGCTGCTGCTCGGTGCAGCCGGGCCTGCCACGGCCGCGCCCGAAGCTGCGCCTGGCTGCACGGCGCAGGCACCCTGCTACACCGCCTTCACGCCCGACACCGCACCGAGCGGGCAGTTGCACTACTACGCGTCGGCCGCACCCGGTTCAGCCGACACGCCACCGACCCAGGTTCTCATTGCCCTGCACGGCCACAGCCGCGATGCCACCAAGACCTACGCGGCCGCGCTGGCCGCGACCCAGGCTGCAGGCAAGGCCGCGCTGACCCTGGTCATCGCGCCGCTGTTCCAGGTGGCCGATAGCCCTGGCCGACACGGCCGCGGATGCAGCAGTGCCGGCGTGCCCGGGCCTCAGGACGGTGACCTGTTGTGGACTTGCAATTCCTGGCCGGCGGGCGAGCGCGCGGCTGGCGGTGGGCCGACTGCTTACGCCGTGCTGGACGCGCTCATCCAGCACCTGCACCAGCAGTGGCCGAGCTTGCAGCGCGCCACGCTGGGCGGTTTTTCGGCCGGCGGGCAGTTCGTCCAGCGTTACGTTGGCTTCGCGGAAGTCCGCCGGCCGCATCCCTTCCCCGTGCGTTACGTGGTGGCCGACCCTGGAAGCTGGCTGTATTTCGACCCCGAGCGGCCGGTGCCGCTGCGCCAGGGAGCTGCGGTCGACTGGGACGACTGCCTGGACGGGCTGTCGGCCAGCGGTTCGGAAGGGGCCTGCACCCTGCATTGGCGCGCCCCCAGCCCGTCTTGTCCGGCTGAAAACCGCTGGAAGCACGGCACCGAAGCGCTGCCGGCAGACCTGATCCGCAGCGCCGCCGAAGCGCGCAGCCGCTACGCCGCAGCCGATGTGCGCTACCTGCAAGGCAGCGCCGATACCGGCAGCGGCAAGGGCAGCGCCTACAGCGTCCTGGAGCGCACTTGCGCGGCCTTGGCCCAAGGGCCTTTTCGCTTGCAGCGCGGCCTGGCCTACGCCGCATACGACCGGCTGAGGCTGGCGACGGCCCGGCCCCGCCAGGTGGGCATTGCGCCAGGCTGTGCCCACGACGTGGCCTGCGTTTTCCCCTCCGAAGCGGGGCGCCGGGCCCTGTTCGGCGACTGAGCGCCGCCGCCTGCGTTCAAGCGCCTTTCAACGCGCGTTCATTCCGCTTTGGCGCCCGAGTCCTTCACCACCTTGGCCCACTTGCTGATCTCGCGAAGCTGGTAGGCGGCCAGTTCTTCCGGCGTGCCGCCATCAACGTCCAGACCCAGCTCGGCCAGGCGCTTGGCCACGTCGGGCAGCTTCAGGATGCGGCTGACTTCGCGCTGCAGCTTGTCGACGATGGGCTTGGGCGTGCCGGCCGGCGCGAACAGCGCGAACCAGCTCACCGCATCGAAGCCAGGCAGACCCTGCTCGGCAATGGTCGGGATGTCGGGCGCGGCGGCCGAGCGCTTCGCGCTGGTCACACCCAGCGCGCGCAGCTTGCCGTCGCGCACCAACGGCAGGCTGCTGGGCATGTTGTCGAACATCATGGTCACGCGGCCGCCCAGCACGTCAGGGATGGCGGTGGCGCGGCCCTTGTACGGGATGTGTTCCATGTCGATGCCGGTCATGGTCTTGAACAGCTCACCCGACACGTGGATGCTGGTGCCCGAGCCCGACGACGCGAAGCTCATCTTCCCTTCCTTCTTGCCCAGCGCGATGAACTCCTTCAGGTTCTGCGCCTTCACGCCGTTGTGCACCACCAGCATATTGGGCGTGGTGGCCAGCAAGGTGATGGGCGCGAAGTCCTTCACCATGTCGTAGGGCATCTTGGCGTACAGCGCGCCGTTGATGGAATGCGTGCCCACCGTGCCGACGACGATGTTGGTGCCGTCAGGCGCGGCTTTGGCGACGTAGTCAGAGCCGGTGTTGCCGCCCGCGCCGGGCCGGTTGTCAACGATCACCGGCTGCCCCCAGGCGGCGTTCAGCTTCTCGGCCAGCAGGCGGGCCAGGATGTCGGGCGCGCCGCCGGGCGTGAAGGTGACGGTGATGTGGATGGGCTTGTCGGGGTAGCTGGTCTGGGCCTGCGCGCTGCTGGCCAGCGCGCACGCGGCGGCGGCGGCTGCTGCGGCCAGGACGGCCAGGGCGCTGCGGCGGGTGGTCTTCGGGTGGTGCATGCGGTGTCTCCTGCTGGCTCGGGCGGCCAGTCGCTGGATGCTGCCCCATTCATTGCCATCGCAGCAGGCGGGCTTGCCCGTGGTCAGGCGCGGCCTGCGCAGTCGGGTGATGGATGCGCAACGGCGCCAGCGTGATGGCCCCGTGGCAAGCCGCTGTGACAGACTGCCGGCTACTCAACTCGATCACCCGGACACCCCATGACTTCATTGCGCGCACAGGCAGTCCGCTGGGCCGCCGCCGGCCTTTTGGGTGCCGCAGCTTTCAGCGCCACGGCGGCTGAGCTCAAGGTGCTGACTGCCGGCGCCTTCAAGCCCGTGCTGCTGGCCTTGGCGCCGGGCTTCGAGCAGCGCAGCGGGCACCGCCTGCTGATCGCCAACGACACCGCCGGTGCGCTGCAAAAGCGCATCGAGGCGGGCGAGGCTTTCGACGCGGTGGTGCTGACGCCGGGCGCGCTCGAACAGTTGACGAAGTCGGGGCAGATCGCCGCCGGCTCGACGCAGAAACTGGCGCGCGTGGCTATCGGGGTGGCGGTGAAGCAAGGCGCGCCGCTGCCTGATATCGGCAGCGTGGCGGCCTTTCAAAATGCACTGGCCAACGCCCGCGCCATCGCCACCATAGACCCCGCATCGGGCGGCAGCAGCGGCATCTATCTGTGGCATTACTTCGACCAGGCCGGCCTCGCCGCGCAGCTCAAACCCAAGGCCGTGCTGGTGAAGGGCGGTCTGGTGGCGCAGCGCCTGGTGACGGGCGAAGCCGACATCGCCATCCACCAGATCAGCGAGATCCTGGCGGTGCCGGGGGTGACGCTGGTCGGACCGATACCGGCCGAGATCCAGAACTACACCGTCTATGCCGGTGGCGTGTCGGCCGCCGCACGCGACGCTGAGGCGGCGAAGGCGCTGCTCGACTGGTTGGCTACGCCCACGGCGGCGGCGGTGCTCAAGGCCAAGGGCATGGAAGCGCCTTGAATAGGCGCCGGCCTGGGCTGCGTCACCGCGTCGAAGCGCGCCAGGTAGTTGGGCCTTTCGGTGCCGCACCAGCGGTCCCACCAGGTGAACCACAGGCCGTAGTTGCCGCGCGCGGTTTCGTGGTGCAGGTGGTGGTGGGTGGTGGTGGTGAAGCGCCCGAACAACCAATGCCGCGCGAAGCCGCGTGGCATGGTCTCGACAGCCAGGTGACCGTGGGCGTTGCGCGCGATCTGGTGCACGGTGAAGGCCAGCAGCACGCTCCAGTGCAGCGGCACGGCCAGCAGCGCCAAGGGTGTGACCATGCCGTTGACCACCGCTTCCAGCGGGTGAAAGGCATAAGCCGCCCACGGGCTGGGGTTGCGGCTGCGGTGGTGCACGCCGTGCACGCGCGCGAACAGCGCCGGGCTGTGCAGCAGCCGGTGCGTCCAGTAGAAGTAGGTGTCGTGCCACAGCAGCATCAGCGGGAAGCTGGCGGCCAGCCACAGCCAGCCATAGCGTTCAGGCTGGCGGTAGACGACCATGTGGCCGTGGATCAACAAGGCGAAGACCGCCGCACCCATGGCGGCGAAGATCAGCACGGTGCTCAGCGAATAGCCCAGTTCGCGGCGAATATCGCGCGGGCTGGGCCAATCGGCTATCAGGCGGTGGGCCAGGCGCCGGCGCAGCGCCACGTGCAGGGTCAGCCACAACAGCAGCGCGCTGACGACGTAGAAGCTGCCTTCTTTCAGCACGCCGGCCACCAGCACCTTGCGCAGCAAGCCCCAGGCGGCGGGGTCGGAGAGGGCGGAAAACAAGGCAGCGAGACTCAATGCTTCGAAGCGGTCGCCGTGTCCAGGCTCAGGCCGTGACGGTGGCCTGCGAGCGTTCGATGCAGGCGATGAGTTCGTCTTCCGGGTAGGGCTTGCCCAGCACCAGCGTCACGCCCGCTTCGGCTGCGGCTTGCTTCAAGCGCTCATCGGCCGCGGTGATCATGATGATGGGGATGTGGCAGGCCAGCGGGTGGTTGCGCACGTGGCGGGTCAGCGCGAAGCCGTCCAGGCCGGGCATTTCCACGTCGGTAACGAGCACGGCGGGCACTTCGGCTTCGATGAGTTGCGCGGCTTGCGTGCCGTCTTCGGCCAGCACCACGCGGTAGCCGTGGCGGGCCAGCAGCCGGCTGGTCTTTACGCGCACGACCTTGGAGTCGTCGGCCACCAACACCAGGATGTCGGCGGGGTTGCGCGGGGTGACGGCCAGCGCGACGGACCGGGCGGCAGCGGCGGCGGCCGTTGCAACTGCTGCAGCAGTTGCTGCTGCCCGTGCCGCAGTTTCGCGATCGGCATCGATCTTGGATTCGCGCTCGGCTTGAGCGTGCGCGGCCTGCTCGGCGCGCAGGCGCTCGGCGGCCTGGGCTTCGGCCGCTTGGCGCAATGCCACTCGTTGGGCCTGGGCTGCTGATTCGGCCGCCGCGCGTTTGGCGCGCCCGACTCGCTCAGCCTGCGCGGCGCGACGCTGTTGTTGATACAGCGCGTGCCACCACAGGCCACCCACCACCACGAGGGCGAAGGCGGCAGCGAGCAGGCCCCATGTCAAGGTCGCTTGATCCATGGGGTCAACCCTACAGCAAGTCGTTGTTTGCGGCTAACGCCAAAAGCACGAAGAAACCGGACTTGTTGCGGGGCCAGCCCCATGCCGCTGTTCAGTGGCAGCGACCCCGGCTTCGGTCCTTCACCGCACCCACTGCGGATCGACCTGGCGCAGCCGATGATCGACGTAGTAACCACCGAACTCGGTGTACTGCAGAAAGCCCCGACCGCAATGGCGGCAGGCCCAGACTTCGCAACGGTTGAACGGAAACCAGGCCGGCGCGATCGGCGCGCCGGGTGATTCGTAGCGCGTGCCGCTCTCGTGCAGTTCGGTCAGCGTGGGGTCTTCGTCGGTGGCGTCGCGCAAGCTGCCGCAGTGACGCAGCAGCGGCTCACCCGGCGGCGCCGACACCGATTCCCAGCCCGCGCAAACCAGCGTGGCGCAGGCGCAATCGGGCGGCGTCAACGCGGGTGGCGGCATCCGCCGCAGGTCGGCGGCGGTCAGGCGCACCACGGCGGCTGCCAGGCTCAATCGGCCTTGATGCCGTTGGCCTTGACGACCTTGGCCCAGATGTCGATCTGGCCTTCGACAAAAGCCTGCGCGGCGGCCGGCGTGCCCACATTTACCGCAATGCCTTGCGCGGCCAGCTTGCTGGCCACGTCGGGCGACTTCAGCGCCTTGTTGATCTCTTCGTTCATGCGGGCGACGATTTCCGGCGGTGTCTTGGCCGGGGCCAGCACGGCCCACCAGGCCGGGGCATTGAAGCCGGCGTAGCCGCTCTCCGCCAGGGTGGGCACATCGGGCAGGATGGGGCTGCGCTTGTCGGTGGTGACCACCAGCGGGCGCAGGCGCTTGCTGTCGATGTGCGGCTTGGTGACGAAGACCGACCCGATGGACAGCGGCACATGGCCGGCCACGGCGTCGTTCATCAGCGGGCCGCCGCCGCGGTAGGGCACGTGGGTCAGGTCGAAGTGGTTGCTCTTGGCCAGCAGCGTCATCGCCAGGTGGCCCAGGCTGCCATTGCCGATGGTGCCGTAGCCCACGTTCTTGCCCGTTTTCACCGCAGCCACCACGTCGGCAAAGGTCTTGTAGGGTGAATCGGCGTGGGTGGCGACGACCATGGCGCTGGTGCCGATCAGCGACACCGTGGTCAAGTCCTTGCGCGTGTCGTAAGGCAGGCTGGGGATCAGCGCGGGGTTGACGCCGTGGGTGTCGAAAACCACCGCGAAGGTGTAGCCGTCAGCCGGCGACGAGGCCACCGCGCCGGTGCCGATGGTGCCCGACGCACCGCCCTTGTTGTCGACGATGACCGTCTGCCCCAACTGCTGCTGCAGCACCGGCTGCAGGATGCGTGCGACCTGGTCCACCGAACCGCCGGGCGGGAACACCGCGATGAGCTTGATCGGTTGCTTGGCGGGCCAAGCCTGGGCGCAGGCGCCCGTGCTGGCCGCGCTGGCGAAAAGGGCGACGCTCAAAGCGGCGATCAGTCGGGTCCGGGACAGGCGCGATTTCATGGGTACAGCATCCAGTGTGAAAACCGCCGCGAGTGTGCGCGAGCGCCGCCGCAGCGGCACTCAGGAAAACACCAGCAATCCGAAGGCTTCAGCCCTGGGGTTCGCGGCGGGGGCCGCGCGGCGGGCGGCCGTCACGGCGCGGGCTGTTGCGGTTGTCATTGCGGTTGTCAGGCCGCTGCGGCTCCAGCGCGCGCTGTTCACGTTCCTGCTTCGCCAGTACCACTTGGGCGTCCAGCTCGGCTTCGGTGATGCCCTTCAGTGCACAGAAATTGGCCTTGGTCAGGGTGGCCGTTTCGAAAGCGCGCAGCAGCACCGCGCGGTTGCGGCGGGCTTCGCCTTCGGCGTTGTCGCGGGCGGTGGTGCGCGCGGCGTTCTGGGCGTTCTGTGCGCGGCGGGCTTCCTGCGCGGCCGCACGCTGCTGTTCGCGTTCCAGCGCGCGGCGGTCTTCGAACATCTGCTTGCGGCGGTCGACTTCGGCGGCTGCGGCGTCGCGGTGCAGCGCTTCGATCTCACCGGCCGGCGCACCGTCCAGGTCGATGCGCTGCGGCTGCGTCGCCAGGGCCTTCAGGTAGGCCGTGCTGGTGGTGTAGCGGTGCAAAAAGACCGACAGCGACTTCTTGTTGACCACGCCCGGAGCGCGGGCCTGGATGTCGGCCTGTATGCGCAGCTTCAGCGGCAGCGCACGGCCGGCGCCGAACAGCGCGGGGAAGTGCTGGGCCAGCAAGGCGGCCACGGCGGCGGGCGACAGCGTGCCGGCGGCTTTCGCGGCGTCAGGGCTGGCGGCGTCGGTGGTGTCGGTGGCTTCGGCTTCAACGTTGGCCTCGGCTTCGATGTCGGAATCGACCTCGACCTCGACGTCGGAATCGGGCGCCGATGCTGCGTCAGCGGGCGCCGTCTCGGCTGTCGTTTCGGCCGGCGTTTCGGGCGACTCGGTGGGGGGCGCGATCACTTCGGGGTGCGCGGCGGGCGTGGGCGTCTCGGACATGGGCGGTGGCTGGCTCTGCGGCAGTGCAGGGGGCGATTGTCAACGCTGCGGGCTTCGCAGGCCAGCCTGCGCGCACGGGGGTGGCGCGGGGGTCGCACAATCCGCCGCCTGGCGCTCCGCCATTTGCTAGCCGCGTCCCCCATGCCCCGCCCGAAGAAACCACCCCCCGCTGCCGCGCCGCCGGCCCCAGCCGACGCCGAGCGCAAGCCCGAACGCTGGGCCCTGAGCGCCGCCGACGCGGCCACCGCCACGCTCACCATCCCGCCTGACGCCGGGCGCGACCGCCAGTTCGAGATCGCCTGCGCCATCACCGTGGCCGAGCCTGACGACGGCCGGTCCGGCACCAGCAAGGCTTGGCATCAGATGACGGTGCAGGCCAACGGTGCGCAGCAATGGCGCCGCCGGCTGGACAGCGAAAACCCCGGCGCCTGGGACGGGCTGGACTACCGCTTCCGCCGCGTGGTGGCATTGGGGCAGGCGCTGCGCATCACGGTGGCGGTGGCTAGCGGCGGTGCCCGTCGGCGCAGCTTGACCATCGAGGCCGACGAGGTCTGAAGGTCAGGCGCTGGGCGGCCGGGGCAGC
>JAYVBO010000177.1:0-4043 GCA_043750435.1 Betaproteobacteria bacterium
GGGCCGCACCGTCACGCCGGGGCTCTTCATGTCGATCAGCAGGAAGCTGATGCCGGTCTGCGGCTTGCCTTCGTTGCTGGTGCGCACCAGGCAGAAGATCCATTCGCCGTACTGGCCCAGCGTGGTCCAGGTCTTCTGGCCATTGACGAGGTATTTGTCGCCTTGCCTTTCCGCCTTGCATTTGACCGATGCCAAGTCAGAGCCGGCACCCGGTTCGCTGTAGCCCTGGCTCCACCAGACCTCGCCGCTGGCGATGCCGGGCAGGAAGCGCTTTTGCTGTTCGGCATTGCCGAAAGCCATGATCACCGGGGCCACCATCACCGGGCCGAAAGGGATGACGCGCGGCGCACAGGCCAGCGCGCATTCTTCTTCGAACAAATGCTTCTGGATGGCGTTCCAGCCCGGGCCGCCGAAGCGCTCGGGCCAACCCCAGCCCAGCCAGCCCTTTTTGCCCAGGATCTTGGCCCAGCGTTGCAGGTCGTCGCGGCTCAAGCGCAGCGCGTCGCGCACCTTGTGGCTGATGTCGGCGGGCAGGTTTTCGGCCACCCACTGTCGAATTTCTTGGCGGAAGGCGAGTTCTTCGCCGGTGAAGTTCAGGTCCATAAGCGGTGCGCTCCTGCGGTGGCGGCTACAGCCTACGTTTTTAGCACGACCGTTCTAATTTCCTTGTCGCAGCTGAGACAAAGTGGCTTCGGGTTTACCGCCGTTCCAGCCGCATCACGTCGTTGTCGCGGCGCATCTGCAGCCGGGCCAGGAAGCTGTTGCCCAGCAGCACCATCGGCATGGACATGGGCATCACGGCGGCGCCGACGTTGGTCAGCTCCAGTTCGCCGACGCGCACGGTGGTCAGCGTCACCAGTTGCACGGGCACCGCGCCGTTGGCGGTTTGGGTCATCGCCGGGCGGGCGATGCTGAGGTCGATGCCCAGGCGCTCGGCCTGGTCGCGGCCCAGGGCCACCAGCGTGGCGCCGGTGTCGACCATGAAGCTGACTGCCTTGCCGTTGATGGCGCCGGCGGCCGTGAAGTGGCCGCCCGGCCCGGCGGTGATAACCACTTCGCGGACGGCGCTGGGCAGCGGCGTACCGCCCAGCTGGGCCGGCGTGGCGCCGACTTGCAGGCGTTCAGTGCGGCCCTGGTGTTCGACTTCGGCGCTGTCGTCCACCCAGCGCAGCAGCTTCACGCCTTCAGCCGCTTCGCCCACCTTCAGGGTGCGCGGCCGGCCGGCTATCACCAGCAGCGCGCGTTCGCCCATGCGCCCGGCCAGCACCACGGTCAGCGCGTGGGCGCTGGGCATCGCACCCAGGGCCAGCAGCGCCGGCGCGGCGCAGACAGCGCGGCGGCGCAGGCCGCTCAATCGCGAAAATTGTTGAAGGACACGGGCCACTCGGTGATTTCCTTGCGCAGGATGGCCATGGCCGCCTGCAGGTCGTCGCGCTTGGCGCCGGTGATGCGCACGGCGTCGCCCTGGATGGCGCCTTGCACCTTCAGCTTGCTGGCCTTCAGCGCCTGTTGCATCTTCTTGCCGGCCTCGGCGTCCACGCCGTTCTTCACGGTGACGGCCAGCTTCAGCTTGTCGTGGCTCATCTTCTGCGGCGTGCCGCTGAAGTCCAGAAAGCGCACGTCGACACCGCGCTTGGTCAGCCGGCCGATCAGCACTTCGCGCACCTGCTGCAATTGGAAATCGCTGTCGGCCCACAGCGTGAGTTCACGCGTCTTGGGCGTCGGTGAACTCAGTTCGACCTTGGCGCTGGAGCCTTTGAAATCGAAGCGCGTGCCGATTTCCTTGGTCGCCTGTTCCACGGCGTTTTTCAGTTCCACGAGATCGGGTTCGATGACGGCGTCAAAGCTGGGCATGGGCGGACTTAGGTTGTCTGGCGGGGAGGGGGCTGAATATGCCCGAAAATGGCGCCATGCCTGTGTCCCCCACCTCTGCACCACTCGACGTGCAACACCGCGCCAGCTTGCGCGACCACAACACCTTCGGCCTGCCCGCCGTGGCGCGCACCCTGGTGCACCTGAAAAGCGAAGCCGATGTGCGCCGGGTGGTCGACCACCCCGAATACGGCGTGGCGCCCAAGTTCATCCTGGGCGGCGGCAGCAATGTGGTGTTGACGCACGACATCGACGCCGTGGTACTGAAGGTGGAAATCATGGGCCGGCGCCTGGTGCGTGAAGACGCCGACGCCTGGATCGTCGAGGCCGGCGCCGGCGAAACCTGGCACGCCATCGTCGCCTGGACGCTCGAGCAGGGCTGGCCTGGGCTGGAAAACATGGCGCTGATACCTGGGCTGATGGGGGCATCACCGGTGCAGAACATCGGCGCGTACGGCGTCGAGCTGAAAGACCGCTTCGACAGTTTGGACGCGGTGGACCTGGTCACCGGCCGCAGCGTCACGCTCAGCGCCGCCGACTGCCAATTCGGCTACCGCGACAGCGTCTTCAAGCAGACCGGCTTCGGCGGCCTGGCCGGCAAAAGCGTCATCACCCGCGTGCGCCTGCGCCTGCCCAAACCCTGGCAGCCGGTGCGCGGCTACCTGGACATCGAACGCAAGATGGCCGAGACCGGCAACGCCGCGCCCGACGCGAAAACCATCTTCGACTGGATCTGCGCCATACGCCGCGCCAAGCTGCCCGACCCGGCCGTCATCGGCAACGCCGGCAGCTTCTTCAAGAACCCGGTGGTGACGCCCGAACAGTGCCGCGACATCATTGGCCGCGACCCGGAAATCGTGCATTACCTGATGCCCGACGGTGCCATCAAGCTGGCTGCCGGCTGGCTGATCGACGCCTGCGGCTGGAAAGGCAAGTCGGTAGGGCGCGCAGGGGTCTATGAAAAGCAGGCCCTGGTGCTGGTCAACCGTGGCGGCGCCAGCGGGGCCGAGGTGGTGACGCTGGCCCGCGCCATCCAGGAAAGCGTCTACGGACGCTTCGGCATCCGGCTGGAGCCCGAACCCATCATCGTGTAGACGCCGGCGGCTCGTCCGGCTGTTACTGCGCCTGCGGGTCCGCCTGTGCGCCCAACAGCGCGGCGGCCTGTTCCAGTGCGGCTTGCGCGGCCCGCCGCGTGGCCGGCAATTGCGCCTCGAACTGCTGCACCAGGCGGGCGATTTCGTGCGCCGGCAGGTGGGCGGCGCCGTCTTGCAGGGCTTGCGCGGTCTGTGCCAAGCCGATCAACCCCAGGTTCAGTGCCGCGCCCTTGGCGGCGTGGGCATGCACCCGCAGGTCCAGCAATTGGGCGTCGCGAACGGCAGCGCGCAGGCGCTGCACGGTCTCAGGACCTTGATCGAGGAAGCTGGTGATCAGCGCGTTCAGGCGCGGCGCCGGTATGGCCTGCATGCTCAGCGCCATGGCTGCAGCGTCAACCAGGCCGTCCAGCTTGCCGCCTGCGGGCGCTGAGCCGCCGGCCAGGGTGGTCGGCGGTTGCGGACCCAGCGCCGCCGCGTCGCCCGAGCCGAACAGCCGCCGCAGGCAAGTGGCCAGCACCGGTGGGCTGACGGGCTTGGTCAGGAAGTCGTTCATGCCCGCCACCAGGCAACGGTCTTGCGTCTCGGGGAAGGCGTCGGCGGTCAGCGCGACGATGGGCACGGTGGAGCGCCGCCTGTCGGTCAGCGCGCGGATGGCCTGGGTGGCGCCCACGCCGTCCAGCACCGGCATGTGGAGGTCCATCAAGATCACGTCGAAGCACTGCACGCGAGCGGCTTCTACCGCTTCCTCGCCGTTGGCCGTGAAGTGCGCGCGGTGGCCCATGCCTTCCAGCAGCGCGGCCATGTAGTTGCGGTTCACGGGGTGGTCTTCGGCCACCAGCACGCGCAAGGGGCGGGGTGTGGCGCCACCGGCCGGAGCCAGGGGCAGGGCGCCTTCGGGCTCGTCAGGCAGGGCGCGCAACGGCATCCAAAAGGTGAAGCGACTGCCTTCGCCCAGGCGGCTGCGCACGGTGATGTCGCCACCCATCAGCCGGGCCAGGTTGCGCGAGATTTCCAAGCCCAGGCCGGTGCCGCCATGGCGCCGCGAGCGCGAGCTGTCGCCTTGCATGAAGCGGCTGA
>JAYVBO010000178.1:0-1710 GCA_043750435.1 Betaproteobacteria bacterium
TGAAGAGCTGGGCCACCTTGAACGGTGAAAACAGCATCACGCTGGCCGTGCAGCGCCAGCCGGGCGCCAACACCGTGCGGGTGGTCGATGCCGTGCGCGCCGCGCTGCCGGCGCTGCGCGCGCAGATGCCGCTATCCATCAGCCTGACGCCGGTCAACGACCGCTCGAAGTCGGTGCGCGAGGCCCTGCACGACGTCACGCTGACCTTGATGGGCACCATCGCACTGGTGGTGCTGGTGATCTTCCTGTTCCTGCGCCGCTTTGTGGCCACCGTCATCCCCACGCTGAGCCTGCCGGTGTCGCTGATCGGCGCGGTGGCGCTGCTGTGGGGCCTGGAATACAGCCTGGACAACATTTCCTTGCTGGGCCTGACGCTGGCCGTCGGCCTGGTGGTGGACGACGCCATCGTGATGCTGGAAAACATCATGCGTCACGTGGAAAAGGGCATGCCGCCTTTCCAGGCCGCGCTGAAGGGCGCGCGCGAAGTGGCTTTCACCATCGTCAGTATTTCGCTGTCGCTGGTGGCGGTGTTCATCCCCATCTTCTTCATGCCCGGCGTCATCGGCCTGCTGTTCCACGAATTTGCCGTGGTGGTGGGCCTGGCCATCCTGGTGTCGGCCTTTGTCTCGTTGACGCTAGTGCCCATGCTGGCCAGCCGCTTCCTGACGGATGACGAACACAAGAAGCGGCCTGGCGTCATCGTGCGCAGTTTCGAACGCGGCTTCAACGCCACGCTGGCCGCCTACACGCGCACGCTGGATGTGGCGCTGCGCCACCGCAAGACTGTGCTGCTGGTGGCCTTGCTGACCTTCATCGCCACGGCGTGGCTGTTCATCATCATTCCCAAGGGCTTTTTCCCCGAAGAAGACATCGGGCAAATACAGGCCCAGACCGAATCGGCCGAAGACACTTCCTTCCCGGCCATGGTGCAGTTGCAGGAGCGCGCCGCGCTGATTGCGCGCAGTGACCCGAATGTGCTGGCCGTCAGCTCTTTCAACGGCGGTCAAGGTTCGCAGAACACCGGCCGCATGTTCATCACATTGAAAGACCGCGCTGATCGTCAGCCTATGAAGCAGGTGGTGGAAGGCCTGCGCCGCAAGTTCCGCGAAGTGGCCGGCCTGAACGTCTTCATGCGGCCGTCGCAGAACCTGCAACTGGGCGGGCGACAAAGCAAGGCGCAGTACCAGTACATCTTGCAAAGCGTGCGTGCCGATGAACTGAGCGACTGGGCCAGCAAGCTGCAGGACCAGCTGCGCGCCGACCCGCTGTTCCGCGACGTCACCAGTGACAGCCAGCTGCGCGCCCTGCAGGCCAACCTGAAGATAGACCGCGACCGCGCCAACACCCTGGGGGTCAGCATCGACGCCATCCGCAGCGCGCTGTACAGCGCCTTCGGTGAACGCCAGGTGTCCACCATTTACCTGCCCACCGACAGCTACCAGGTGATCATGGAAGTGGCCCCCGAAGCCAAGCGCGACGAAAGTGCGTTCAACAACGTCTTCGTGCGCAGCAGCAGCGGCACGCTGGTGCCGCTGTCGGCCTTCGCCACGGTGGAGCGCGCGGTGGGCGCCACGGCCATCAACCACGTCGGCCAGCTGCAGGCGGTGACGGTCAGCTTCAACCTGGCGCCCGGCACGGCCCTGGGCGACGCCACGGCCAAGATCGACGCGGCGCGCGAAAGCCTGCGCATGCCGGCGTCCATCATCACCA
>JAYVBO010000179.1:0-1709 GCA_043750435.1 Betaproteobacteria bacterium
GTGCTGCTGGCGGTGAACCGCAGCGACTTCCCGGTCATCCAGGCCGTCACCATCTATCTCGCCTTCCTGACGATGGTGATCAATTTGCTGACCGACCTGGCCTACAAGGTTGCCGACCCCCGTGTGGTCTTGAAGTGAGGGGCGCCAGATGAACACCGCCGTATTGAGTGCCGATGGTGCAGTGGCCGACGCGCTGCAGAAAAGTGAAGGCGTCTGGCACGCCGCCTGGCGCCGCTTCCAGGCCGACCGCGTGGGTCTGGTCTCGTTGGTCATCGTGGTGGCTTACCTGCTGCTGATCATCGCGTCCAGCCTGGGCCTGGTGGCCAAGGGCTGGCAGACGGAAGTCGGCGTGCCCGACGCGCCGCCCAGCTTCATGGGCCCGGCCAAAGCGCAGGTGGCCAGCGTGATTGAAGCGCCCAAAGGCCCGAATGTCGACCTGAGCGACATCGACCCGCTGGCCCCGCGGTACAAGGAATGGGCCGAACGCGCCAAGCAGTTCCAGACCACCGAAACGGTGAAGGCCACGACCCTGCCTTTCGGCGCCGACCGCCTGGGCCGCGACGTGCTCAGCAAGACCGTCAAAGGCACCGAGATCAGCGTCTTCGTGGGCGTGGCCGCCGCGCTGGTGGCGTCCATCATCGGCACCCTGCTGGGCGCCTTCGGCGGCTTCTTCGGCGGCAAGATCGGTGACGCGCTGGAGTGGGTCTACAACGTCTTTGAGAGCATCCCCAACATCTTGCTGATCTTCGCTTTCGCGGCGGTGGCCGGGCGCGGCGTGCAAAGCGTGGTGATCATCCTGGCCTTCACCGGCTGGACCGGCATGTACCGCCAGGTGCGCGCCGAATTCATCAAGCACGCCAGCCGCGAATACGTGCGCAGCGCCGAAGCCATCGGCGCCAGCCAGATGAGCCGCATGTTCAAGCACATCCTGCCCAACGTCAGCCACGTGGTGCTGGTGCGCATGGGCCTGCTGGTGGTCGGCTTCATCAAGGCCGAAGTGATCTTGAGCTACCTCGGTCTGGGCGTGCGCGTGGACCAGGTCAGCTGGGGCACCATGCTGGCCGAAGCGCAGGCTGAACTGATCCTGGGCCACTGGTGGCAGCTGGTGGCGGCGACGGTTTTCATGGCGGTTTTCGTCACCGCTTTCTCATTGATGGCCGACGCGCTGCGTGACGCGCTCGACCCCAAGCTGCGCGGTCTGGAGTAAGCCATGCTGTTGTCGATCCAAGATCTCAAAGTTGCCTTCCGCATGGGCAAGGGCGTGATGGCCGAAGCGGTGAAGGGTGTGTCTTTCGAGATCCCCGAAAACAGCACCATTGCGCTGGTCGGTGAATCGGGTTCGGGCAAGAGCGTGACCGCAATGAGCGTGCTCAACCTGCTGCCGGACAACGCCGAGCGCAGCGGCCGCGTGTTGTGGCGCGGCAAAGATTTGCTGCAGGCGAATCTGGCCGAACTGCAAGCCATGCGCGGCAAGGAAATCGCCTGCGTCTTTCAAGACCCGATGAGTTCGCTGAACCCGGTGTTCAACGTCGGCCAGCAACTGTGCGAGCCGTTGATGAAGCACATGGGCCTGAGCCGCAGCGCTGCCATGGCGCGGGCTGAAGAACTGCTCAGCGAAGTCGGCGTGCCCGAACCCAAGCGGCGCCTGGGCAGCTACCCGCACGAGATGAGCGGCGGCCAGCAGCAGCGCGTGATGATTGCGATGGCGC
>JAYVBO010000180.1:0-4036 GCA_043750435.1 Betaproteobacteria bacterium
GCTATCGCCAGCCAGGTGTCCAGGCGGTCGCGCGGCTGGCCGTCGCCCACCATGTCGGCATGCTCAGACTGCGCCGACGCTGGCACCGCCAGGGTCACCAGCAAGCCGGTGCCGGCAGCCAGGAAGCCCCGGCGCTCGGGTTGCAGCAAGCCATGTTCGCCGGCCGTCATGCCCGCACCTGGGCAGCGCCCGACGAAGGGCCAGACAAAGGGCCACGGGCATTGGCCGCTTGCATCACCCGCGCCGCGCGCTTCACGGCGCGCAGCACGCTGACCTGGGTGCCGCAGCGGCACTTCAGGCCCGACAGGCCTTGCCGCAATTCGCTGTCACTGGCCAGCGGCTTTTCGGCCAGCAGGGCTGCGGCGGTCATGATCCAGCCGTTGATGCAGTAGCCGCACTGCGCAGCCTGCTCGTCGATGAAAGCCTGCTGCACCGGGTGCAGCACCGTCGGGTCGTTGATGCCCTGTGACTGCCGCCACTGCGCGGCCAACCCGTCCAGAGTGGTCACTTCCCGGCCCTGCGCCACGGTCAGCGGGGTGACGCAGGACCGCGTCGCGCGGCCATCGACATGCACGGTGCAGGCGCCGCATTGCGCCAGCCCGCAGCCGAAACGCGGACCGTGCTGGTCGAGCTCGTTGCGCAGCACATACAGCAACGGGGTCTGCGCTTCGGCACTGGAACGGGCCGGCTGGCCGTTCAAGTGCCAGCGGATGGGCTGGTCCATGCGTGAGGTCTCCGTTGTGGGCCTGGGCGCTCGATCGGCGCGTGCGTCGCGTTGTCGGGCGGCCTCAGACTGTCGTGGAGATTCGATCGGCCGTCAACCATAGAAGACCGTCGTTCCTCATAGAGGAACCAGGACAAGCCCAGCAGAGGGCAACTCGGTCGTCTGTTCGCTGGACTACGCCGGGTTTTGCAAGGCCTGACAGACGGTCCGGTTGCCTTCAATGTAAGCGCATGCTCTCAATTTATGGCCTTTATTTAAATGCATGACCTGCCCTTTGCCTAACTTCAACTTCCACAATCAGCACTCTCGGCCCGAGAGTGCTAATATTTGCGGAACCGATGTCTCCTGAAGGAGTCAGACTGACCATGAACGTTTCCCATACCTCCGCCTTGTCCATCCGCGACCCCTGGTCGCTGGTGCCCTCTTTGGGCAATCTGGACGCCTATGTCACGGCCGTAAACCGCATGCCGATGCTGACGGCCGTAGAAGAAGCCAGCCTCGCCCGAGCCTTGCGCGACGAAGGCGACGTGCAGGCCGCCGGCCGCCTGGTGCTGTCGCACCTGCGCCTGGTGGTATCGATCTCGCGCCAGTACATGGGTTACGGCTTGCCCCAGGGCGACCTGATCCAGGAAGGCAACGTCGGCCTGATGAAGGCCGTCAAGCGCTTCGACCCCGAACAGGGCGTGCGCCTGGTCAGCTACGCCATGCACTGGATCAAGGCCGAGATCCACGAATACATCCTGAAGAACTGGCGCATGGTGAAGGTGGCCACCACCAAGGCCCAGCGCAAGCTGTTCTTCAACTTGCGTTCGATGAAGCAAGGCATGAAAAGCGATGCACTGGACGGCGAAACGCACCGCAACACCCTCACGCCAATCCAGGTGGCCAAGATGGCCAGCGACTTGAACGTCAAGCCTGAAGAAGTCATCGAAATGGAGATGCGCCTGTCGGGCGGTGACGTGGCGATGGAGTCGCAGAACGACGACGGCGAAGAGGCCTACGCGCCCATAGCCTACTTGGCCGACGACAGCAACGAACCGACGCGGCGCATCGAGGCCAGCCACCGCGACTGGCTGTCGGGTGACGGCATTGCGCAAGCGCTGGACGCGCTGGACGAACGCAGCCGGCGCATCGTGGAAGAGCGCTGGTTGAAGGTCAACGACGACAGTTCGGGCGGCATGACGCTGCACGAGCTGGCCGCCGTCTACGGCGTCAGCGCCGAGCGCATCCGCCAGATCGAAGTGGCGGCGATGAAGAAGATGCGCAAGGCGCTGGAAACGACTGCGTAGGCTTTCCCAAGCGGACGCAGCGGAACCGGCTTTGCCGGGCCGCTGGGGTCGCCCCTTTGAGGGGGAGCGCCGCAGGCGCTTCGGGGGTGGGCCGGGTCAGCGCTGCGCCAGCAGCAACTTCAAGTCGTGGGTCAGCGCCTCGGCGCCGCTACCGTAGCGCGTGAACAGACGGATGCGGCCCTGGGTGTCGAAGATGTAGCTGCCCGCCGTGTGGTCCATGGTGTAGCTCTCGGGCGTCTTGCCCGGCACCTTGGCAAAGAAGACCTTGAACTGCTTGGCGGCGGCCTTGGTTTCATCGGCCGTGCCGCGCAACGCCACGAAGTCGGGGCTGAAGTTGCTGACGTAGGCCTTCAGCACCGCCGCCGTGTCGCGGTCGGGGTCCACCGTCACGAAGATGCCCTGCACGCGGTCGCCGTCGGCGCCCAGCGCCTTTTTCACCTGCGCCAGTTCCACCATCGTCGTGGGGCAGACGTCAGGGCACTGCGTGTAGCCGAAGAAGACGACCACCACCTTGCCTTTGAAGTCTGCCAGGTGGCGGGCCTGCCCGTCGGCGTCGGTCAAGTCCAGCTCACGGCCGTATTCGGCGCCGGTGATGTCGATGGATTTGAAGGCCGGCGCTTCGGCTTTCTGGCAGCCGGTCAGCGGGCCAGCGGCCGCCACGGCAACGCAGCCCAGCGCCAAGGCGCGGGTCAGCGCAAGAGGTAGGAGAGCCATGGTCCGACGTAGTGGTCGATCAGCAGCGCCAGAAAGAGCAGCGACAAATGCCAGATCGAAAAACGAAAGGTGCGGCGCGCGAGCGCGTCGCTGTAATGGCGCCACAGTTGCCAGGCGTAGGCCGTGAAGCCCGCCCCCAGCAGCACGGCCGCCACGAGGTAGATCACACCGCTCATGCCGTAGACGAAAGGCAGCAGCGTGGCGGCAAAGAGCACGAAGGTGTAGAGCAGCACGTGCAGCCGCGTGAAGGCCGAGCCGTGGGTGATGGGCAGCATCGGCAGGCCGGCCTTGCGGTAGTCCTCGACGCGGTACAGGGCCAGCGCCCAGAAGTGCGGCGGCGTCCACAAGAAGATGATCAGGCACAGCATCAGCGCTTCGGGGCCCACATCACCCGTCATGGCGGCCCAGCCCAGCACCGGCGGCATGGCGCCTGAGGCCCCGCCGATGACGATGTTCTGCGGCGTGGCCGGCTTCAGCACCACGGTGTAGATGACGGCGTAGCCGACGAAGGTGGCGAAGGTCAGCCACATCGTCAATGGGTTGACCCACAGGTACAGGATGGCGCTGCCGGCCGCGCACAGCGCGCCCGAAAAGGCCAGCGTTTGCGTGTTGGTCAGCTGGCCCTTGGCGGTGGGCCGCCAGGCGGTGCGCTGCATGCGGCTGTCGATGTGCTGCTCGACGATGCAATTGAAGGCCGCCGCTGCCGCCGCCACCAGCCAGATGCCCAGCGTGGCCGCGCCGGCCAACCGCCAGTCGGGCCAGCCGGGTTCGGCCAGCAGCATGCCGATGACGGCGCAGAAGACGATGAGCTGCACCACGCGCGGTTTGGTCAGCGCGTAGAACTGTGACCACTTGGAGGTGGTCGTCACGGGGGCGGCAAGGGTCTGGGACATGGAAGGGCGTGATTCTAGGCAGCGACGGTGGCGGCCACAGACCGGATGCCCTTGCGCGGTGCCGCGCTGCGGGCCAGCAGCAGGCTCAATGTCAGCACCAGGCCCGCGGCGCCGGCCGTGTGGGCCAGCGCCGCGATCAGCGGCCAGCCCAGCACCACATTCGACAGGCCGGTGGCCAGCTGCGCGAACAGCAGCAGTGCCAGCGCGGCGCCGTAGCGCTGAGCGGCAGGCTCGTCCGCGCGCCACAGGCGCCACGCTAGCGCCGTCAGCACCAACGCCGCCAGCACGGCAAACAGGCGGTGCGCGAGGTGGATGGCGACCAGGTCGTCCAACGTCAGTGGCCGGCCGTGGGCGGCCACGCCGCCCAGTTCACGCAGCAGCGTGAAGCCGCCTGCGAAGTCGGCCGCCGGCCACCA
>JAYVBO010000181.1:0-9357 GCA_043750435.1 Betaproteobacteria bacterium
CTTCAGCCGTGCCCAGCCCGTGGCGGGTGAATTTTTCAGCCGGTTGCGCAGGGTGCCGTCGACACCCGCTGCGGGCAGGCTCATCTGCAGGTCGGCGGCGTTCTTGCCGCTGTAGGCCACTTGCAACATTCGCGCCAGCTGCCAGGGGCTGATGCGTTCGCTGCGCGACAGGCCCGAGCCGTTGTCCAGCACCAGGCCAGCGATGTCGATGTGGTGTTCAACCAGCCAGCTGCGCACAGCGGCCGAGGCCAGTTCGGCCGTCGTGGCCTGGGGGTTGGCCGCCATGAAGGGCACCCCAAGCTGCAGGAACAGCATCCGTGTGACCGGGTTGTCCGAGGTCTTCATCATGGGCCGCAGCACCTCGCCCCACGGGCGGCTGACGCGGCGAACCAGCGTGCGGGTGCGTTCGGGCTCCGGTGCTGCGGCCTCGCGCGCCTGGCCCGTCCAGCTGCCGCCCAGGCCTTGCCAAACGGTGCGGAACAGGCGGTCGGCCAGGTCGGTGCGGTCCAGCAGATTCAACTCGGTGCGGCGTATGCAATTCGCGGGAAAGCCGCCTTGCAGTTCGATGCGCGTGCGGCCCGCAACGCCGGGTTCGCGCTGCACCACGGCCGGCTTCCAGACCTGGTCCCAGTCCTTGCACGGCCCATCGACGACGGCCATGCCACCGGTGACGAACTCGACGCCGTCCAGCGCCGGCACGCTGCTGGCGCGCACACCGTCAGGGCCCGAGCGGAGTTCCAGCGGCAGCAGGTTGCCGGCCAGTTCCAGCGCGTCGGGGATGACGTTGTACTGAAACTCCATCTCGTCGTCGAAAGGCGGCACGCCGATGTCCATGCGCGCCGGGCGGAACAGCGTGCGGTCCAGCAGCAAATCGCCTTCGATGCGCGTCACGCCGGCCTGTTTCAGGTCGACCAGCATCTGCCAGAACTGCGGCAGGCCCAGTTCGGGGTCGGCACCGCCTTTCAGCACCAGGTCGCCCTGCAGCACGCCGGCGTTCAGCGGCGCGGCGCTGCGCAGTTCGGTGCTGCTGCGGTGATTCGGCCCCAGGCGGTCCAGCGCCACGATGCTGGTCAGCAGCTTCATGGTCGACGCCGGCTGCATGGCCACGTCGGCCCGCCACTGCCACGGCGTGCCGCTGTGGCCCAGCGGCAGGGCCACGGCGGCCATTGCGTCTTCGGGCACGCCGGCCTTCAGCAGCGCGGCGCGCACGGCCGGCGGCAAGGCGGGTGCGGGCGGGCCACCGCCGGTGGCGCAACCCAGGTTGATGAGCGAGAACAAACCGACCCACAGGGCCACAACAGGGCGACAAATCATCGGCAGATTGTGGCGCCCGGCACCGTCAGAATCACCGCTGACATGAGCACGCCCAGCGCCCCCAACGCCCCCTTGCCGGCAACCGCAGCGGCACCGGCACCCGCCTGCGGCCTGGGCCTGGGCCTGGACGCCGGCGGGACGCAGACGCGCTGGGCGGTGGCCGACAGCGCGGGCCACATCCGCGCCGAAGGCAGCGCCGCGCCCATCTCGGGCCAGCAACTGGGCAGCGACGCCGGCCGCGCGCAAGTCGAGGCCGCCCTGCGCGCCATCGCACAAGCCGCCGGGCCTGTGGACGCCCTGGCCGCCGGCGTCACCGGCCTGGCTGAGGCACAGGCCCCGGTGCTGGCCGGCCTGGCTGCCGCCGCCCTGCAGATCGCGCCCAGCGCCGTGCAGGCGCTGAGCGACATCGAAGCGCTGTGCCGGGCCGCCTTTGCGCCAGGCGCGGGCATCGTGGTCTACGCCGGCACCGGCTCGGTCGCCGCCTGCATCGACGCCAGCGGCACGCTGCAACGCGCCGGCGGGCGGGGCGCCGTCATCGACGACGCCGGCGGCGGGCACTGGATCGCCCGTGTCGCGCTGCGCCAGATCTGGCGCGCCGAAGACGAAAGCCCGGGTGCCTGGACCACCTCGCCACTGGCCCGGAAGGTCTTCACGCAGATCGGCGGCAGCGACTGGGCCGCCAGCCGCGCCTGGGTCTACGGCGCAACGCGCGGTGAACTGGGCACGTTGGCGCTGGCCGTGGCCGCCGCTGCCGAAGAAGACCCGGCTGCGCTGGCCCTGCTGCAAAACGCCGGCACCGAACTGGCCCGCCTGGCAGCCGCGCTGGTCCACCGCCACAGCCTGCGCCCGCTGGCCCTGGCCGGCCGCGTGTTCGACCTGCACCCGGCCGTTGAGAATGCCCTGCGCGCAGCCCTGCCAGCCGGCTGCACCGCCCACCGATTGACCACCCCCGCCCACCACGCCGCCGCGCACCGCGCGGCCCTGGCGTTCACCAGGAAAGCCCCATGAATTTTCGAGCCCTGCGCCCCTTGCGCTGGCTGGCCACGGCTGCTGCCACGCTGTGGCTGGCCGGCTGCGCCACCGTGGCCACCGAAGGCGGCGTGCCCATCGACGCCAGCCACCACGCGGTGGGCCAGGACAGCCGTTCGCTGTTCCTCGTCCTGCACTACACGGTGACCGACTTCCCGCTGTCGATGAAGATCCTGACCCAGCAGCAGGTGTCGGCGCACTACCTGCTCAGCGACGAAGCCGAGCCGCGCATCTACCGCCTGGTCGAGGAAAGCCGCAGCGCCTGGCATTCGGGCGCCAGCGCGTGGAAGGACAATCGGCGGCTGAACAGCAGCAGCATCGGCATCGAAATCGTCCACCCCGGCCTGAAGCGCGGCACCGTCGACGGCCCCGCCCAACTGCGCCAGTACGAGCCGTGGACGCAGAAGCAGATCGACGTGCTGATCCCGCTGATCAAGGACATCGTCAAGCGCCACGAGATCCTGCCCGAGCGCATCCTGGGCCACGGCGAGGTCAGCGCCCAGTACAAGGAAGACCCGGGCCCGACCTTCCCCTGGAAGCAGTTGGCCGACCTGGGCATCACCCCACCCTGGCCCGACGCCACCCGCGTGGCCACACAACGCACCCTATACGAAGCGCCGCTGCCCACCGGTGAAACCGGCCTGCCGAATGCGCTGTGGTTCCAGCGGGCGCTGGCCAAACACGGCTACGAAATCATGCCCACCGGCGAGTGGGACAAACAGACCCAGCGCGTGCTGATGAACTTCCAGATGCGCTACCGCCCCGACAACTACCTGGGCCAGCCCGACGCCGAAACGGCCGCGCTGATCTGGGTGCTGACCAACCCGGTGAAGACACCATGAAACGCATCCTGAACACCCTCGCCATCGGCAGCCTGGCGCTGCTGACCACGGCCTGCAGCTCGCAAATGGCGTATAGCACCGGCCAGGAATGGCAGAAAGAGCAGTGCCGCAAGCTGCTGGACATGACCGAACGGCAACGCTGCGAGAAAAGCGCCGCCGTGAGCTACGACAAGTACACAGCCGAGGCCGACGCGGCGAAAGGCAAGCCCGCGCCGTGATCAACCGCCGCCTGGCCTTGGCCGGCGCCTGGCTGGGCTTGTCGGGCTGTGCCGCGCTGCCGGCCGACAGCCCGCGAACGCCTGCGGGCAGCCCAGCCACCCCGCCGCCGGCCGCCGCGTTGCCCTCGCCGGTGCCCCCGCCTGCACCCCCGCTGCCGCCGGCCCCGCCGCCCGCGCCCGCCCCCGATGTGCCGCCCCCCGCCCCGCGTGAATTCCGCGGCGCCTGGGTAGCCACGGTCAGCAACATCGACTGGCCCAGCGCGCCCGGCCTGAGCGCCACGGTGCAGCGCCGCGAAGCGCTGGCGCTGCTGGACCGGGCGCTGGCCATCGGGCTGAATGCGCTGATCTTGCAGGTGCGGCCGGCGGCCGACGCCATCTATCCGTCGGCCCTGGAACCCTGGACCGAATACCTCAGCGGCGCCCAAGGCAAGCCGCCCTGGGCCGCTGGCGAAGCCGCCTGGGACCCGCTGGCCTTCTGGGTGCAGCAAGCCCACCTGCGCGGCCTGGAACTGCACGCCTGGATCAACCCCTACCGCGCGCGCCACAGCTCGGCCAAGTCGCCGCTGGCAGCCAGCCACATCGCGGTGCGCCGCCCCGACCTGGTGAAGCGCTACGGCGACATGCTGTGGATGGACCCCGGCGAGCCCGACGCCGCCGCCCACACCCTGGCTGTGGCCGCCGACCTGGTGCGCCGCTACGACATCGACGGCCTGCACATCGACGATTACTTCTACCCCTACCCGGTGCCGGTGCCGGCCGCCGTGGGCGCGCCGGCCGGCACCGAACAACCCTTCCCCGACGACCCGGCCTACGCCCGCTACCGCCTGGCAGACCCGCAAGGCGGCCCGCTGACCCGCGACGACTGGCGCCGCGCCAACGTCGATGCACTGGTGGAGGCGCTGCACCGCACCGTGCACGCGGTGAAGCCGTGGGTGCGTTTTGGCATCAGCCCTTTCGGCGTCGGCAAGCCCGCCTTGCGGCCGGCCGGCGTCACCGGTTTCAGCCAGTACGACAAGCTTTACGCCGATGCCGAACGCTGGCTGGCGCAAGGCTGGCTGGACTACCTGGCGCCGCAGCTGTACTGGCAGATCACCCGCGCAGGCCTGCAGTTCCCGGTGCTGCTGGACTACTGGCTGGCGCAGAACCCGGCGCAGCGCCACATCTGGCCGGGGCTGTTCAGCAGCCAGGTCGGGCGCAACTGGCCGGCGCGTGAAATCGTCGAACAAGTCGCCGTGCAGCGCGGCCGCGCGGCGGCCGGCGGTCACATCCACTTCAGCCTGATCGCGCTGACCCAAGACCGCGACGGCCTGGCCACGCTGCTGCAGATGGGGCCCTATGCGCAAGCCGCGCTGGTGCCGGCCACGCCCTGGCTGGCCCGAGCGGTGCCGCCGGCGGCACCGGCGGCCCTGCCCGCAGCAGTAGCGCCGCGCCTGCACGCGCGCTTCGGCCATTTGCTGATCGACCCCGGCCTGGACCCCGCCACCAACACGGCCACGCCCAGCCCCACGCTGTGGGCCGTGTGGCGCCGCGTCGGCGCCGACTGGCGCTTCGCCGTGCTGCCCGGCAGCGCCCGCCGCGTCGACCTGGACGGCGCGCAACTGATGGCCGTCAGCGCGGTCGACCGCCTGGGCCAGCTCAGCCCCCACACCCTGATGCGCCTGCCATGACAACCCTGCTGAACACCGAACGCCCGCACCCCGTGCACACCCAACTGGAACGCTGCGACACCGCCGCGCTGGTGGACGCGCTGGCCGCCGACCAGGCGCTGGCCGCGCAGGCCGTGCGCGCCGCCGGGGCTGCGCTTGCGCAGGCGGTGGACGCCGCCACGCCGCGCCTGGCGGCCGGCGGGCGCATCGTCTACGTGGGCGCCGGCACCAGCGGGCGGCTGGGCTTGCTGGACAGCGTCGAACTGCACCCCACCTTCTCGTGGCCACGTGAACGTTCGCCGGCGCTACTGGCCGGTGGCGAGCGCGCGCTGTTCGTCGCGGTTGAAGGCGCCGAAGACAGCGCCGACAACGGCGCCGCCGACATCGCTGCGCTGAACATCACACCATTGGACGTGGTGCTGCTGATCGCCGCTTCGGGCACCACGCCCTACACCATCGCAGCGGCCCATGCAGCGCGGGCCGCCGGTGCACTGACGGTGGGCATTGCCAACAACCCCGGCACGCCGCTGCCGGCGGCCTGCGAGATTGCGGTCATTCTGGACACGGGCCCAGAGGTCATCAGCGGCAGCACGCGGCTGAAGGCCGGCACGGCGCAGAAGATCGCGCTGAACACTTTCAGCAGCGCGGTGATGGTGAAGCTGCACAAGGTCTACGGCAACCTGATGGTGGACGTGCGCGCCACCAACGCCAAACTGGTGGCGCGCGCGCTGCGCCTGACGGTGCTGGCCACCGGCGCTGAACCGGCGGCCGCCGAAGCCGCGCTGGCGGCCTGCGCTGCCAGCGTGAAGGTGGCCATCGTGATGCTGAAGGCCGGTGTCGACGCCGCCACCGCCGTGGCGCGGCTGGACGCGGCGCAAGGCGATATCGACGTGGCGGTGGCCGCCAGCAAAGCGCCCTGACATGACGGCCCGGCTGCGCTCGCTGGACGTCTTTCGCGGCGCCACCGTGGCGCTGATGATTCTCGTCAACAACCCCGGCAGCTGGGCCTATCTCTACCCACCGCTGGCCCACGCCGGCTGGCACGGCTGCACGCCCACCGACCTGGTCTTCCCCTTCTTCCTCTTCGCTGTCGGCAACGCACTGGCGCTGGTGTTGCCGGGCCTGCGCGCCGGGCCACCGGCCGTGTTCTGGGAACGCGTGGCGCGGCGCACGCTGCTGATCTTCGCCATCGGCCTGTTCCTGAACGCCGCGCCCTTCGTGCGCTGGGACGCCGACGGCGCGCTGGTGCTGAAGAGCTGGGACACGCTGCGCTTCATGGGTGTGCTGCAGCGCATTGCGCTGTGCTTCGGCGCGGCAGCGGCCATCGTCTGGGTCTTGGCCCGCCGGGGCGTGCTGATCGCGGTGGCCGCGCTGCTGGGCGGCTACGCGCTGGCCTGCGCCCTGCTGGGCGACCCGGCCGACCCCTACGGCCTGATCGGCTGGTTCGGCACCGCCGTCGACCGCAGCCTGCTCGGCGCCGCCCACCTCTACAAGGGCGAAGGCCTGCCCTTCGACCCGGAAGGCCTGGCCAGCACGCCGCCGGCCATTGCGCAGGTGCTGCTGGGCTGGTGGGTGGGCGACCTGATCCGCCGTGAGAAGCCGAGCGCGGAACTGGTGGTGCGGCTGTTCCTGATCGGCACGGGCTTGCTGATCGCCGGCTACTTTTGGCAGCTGGAAATGCCGCTGAACAAGAAGATCTGGACCAGCAGCTACGTGCTGCACACCACCGGCCTGGCCACGCTGGCGCTGGCCGCCTTGTTCCAGTTCATCGAAGTGGCGCCGCAGGCCGCAGAAACGGCCCAGCCCGCGCCCGCCTGGCAACGCCTGTTCGAGGCCTTCGGCCGCAACCCGCTGTTCGTCTTCGTGCTGAGCGGGCTGGTGCCGCGCGTGCTGGGCCTGCTGCGCTGGGCCGACGGCTTCAACGCCGACGGCTCGGTGCACTGGATCACGCCGCTGCCCTGGGTCTACCAGAACGTCTTCGCCAACCTGGGCAGCGACCCGCGCCTGGGCTCTTTGCTGTTCGCCGCCGCCAACCTGTCGGCCTACGCCGCGCTGGCGCTGTGGCTGGACAGACGGCAGGTCTACATCCGGGTGTGAACGGGTGGCGGCGAATTCAGTGCGGCAAGGTGCTCACTGCTGCAGCAGCACCTCGAAGCCGCCGTAGATCAGGCGCTTGGCGTCGAAGGGCGTGGTCATCGCATCGGGTTGCATGCGCGGGTCGGCCATCACCGCCTTCCAGCCGGCGTCGCGCGCCGCCTTCGAGGGCCAGGTGATCCACGAGAACACCACCGCTTCGCCGGGCTCGCACTTCACGGCCAGGGGGAAGGAGGTCAGCTTGCCTGGTGGCACATCGTCGCCCCAGCACTCCACCACGCTCAAGGCGCCGTGCTCCCTGAGGATGGGTGCGGCGGTCTGGGCGTGCAGCAGGTAGGCCGCGCGGTTGGCGGTGGGAACCGGGGTGACGAATCCATCAACGTAGCTCATGGCGGGGTTCCTGGGTGAAGTTGGGCATCCGGCTATGTTGCGCCGTTGGGGAAACCTTGTCGGTGCCTGGCGGATTCCTCGTTGCTGTTGCTTACGACCTGTAGCCCCTTGCTGCCTGCCTTTCGGGGAGGATACCTGTCCAGAAGTTGGGGTGGCAGGGCAATTCTTCCTTCGCCTTTCGACGGCTCAGCGGTGTCCGGTCAGTGATCGTCTCGCGCAGTCTCCCTGTTTGCGTCCGATCCTCACCGCCTTGTTGCCCTATGCCCGCTGCTTCCATTCGTTTCCACACCACCCAGTACCCACGCAAGTGGCCCGGCCTCGTACTGCTTGCCACCCTGCTGGCTGGCCTGACAGCCTGTGGCGGCGGGTCCACCAGCGAAGACCCTGCAACGCCTGTCGGCACGGCGGCGACGGTCCTCAGCCTGAACGCCAGCGCTGCACGCGCCAACGATGGCCTGCTGGCCCCTGGAGCAGCGCAGGCCACCTCCAGCGCCCGCATCTTCTACGTCGACAGCGACGCCGGTAACGATGCCAACGACGGCTTGTCCAACACCGTCCTCGGCGCGGGCCACGGGCCTTGGCGGACCCTCGCCCGCGTGATGCTGTCGACCATTGGTCCCGGCGACACGCTGCGTCTGGGCTGTGGCAGCGTGTGGATGGAAACGCTCCGGCTGCCCGCATCGGGCGCGCCCGGGCTTCCCATACGGGTCACGGGTCCGGCCGCCGCCTGCGCCAGCCGGCCCATGATCGACGGCAGCGTGGCCTTGCTCGGTAGCGCTTGGCGGGCCTACAAGGGCAGCATTTCCAAGACCACGCTGACCGCCGTGCCGCTGCAACTGACTTCGGACGACCGCACGATCTGGACAGTCGCCCACCACCCCAATCGCGGCTATCTCGCCGCTGCGCCCGACACTCCCTATCTCGCAACAGCGGCCGACAGTGCCGTCAGCATCGTCAATGGGCGATCTGTCAGCAGCAGCATCGTCACTGGTAGCGACCTGGTCTTGCCCGCCGGCGCCAGCATCACCCCAGGCACCAAGGCGCAAGTGCGCATCTTCAGCTGGCTGATCGAAGACGTGACCGTCAGCGCGGTGAACGGCCCGCTGCTCACGCTCTCTGCACCCACGAGCCACCCCTTGGGTGCCGGCTGGGGCTACTACTTGTACGGTCAACTCTGGATGGTCGACAGTGCAGGCGAATGGTTTTACGACGCCGCCACCCAACAGCTGTACGCAAACTTCGCCGACGCCTCGGTCCGGACGCGCGAACTTCGCGCCACGGTATTGCCCGTAGCCATCGACTTGAAAGGGCGCAACAACGTCGTCGTCGATGGCCTGGCGATTCGGCGCGTGGGCGTCGGCGCCGATTTGCGTTCGAGCAGCGCAACGGCGATCCGCAACACCAGCTTCGAGGACATCGCCGACATCGGCGCTGACGTGACGGGGAGCATCGGTGCGACCATCGATGCCAACACCTTCACGCGCATCGGCATGGACGCAATCTCAGGATGGCGCGCGAATGTCGGTGTCAGCGTGGGGCTGGTTGCGAGCAACAACGTGATCCAGGACAGTGGCGTGCGCCTGCGCGGCGAGCAAGTGATCAGCCAGCCCAGACTGTCCTATGCGGCGATTTATGGCGGGCTGAATGCCATCGTCAGCGGCAACAAAATCACCAATTCGGGCTATATCGGGATACTGGTACTGGCCTCCAGCCTGGTTGAGAAAAACCAGGTCTACGGCGCCTGCTCGGTGCTGGACGACTGCGCGGGCATCTTCACGCAGACCTCCAGCGGCACCATGATCCGGGGCAACACGGTCAGCCATT
>JAYVBO010000182.1:0-1702 GCA_043750435.1 Betaproteobacteria bacterium
GCCAGCCACCAGACCTATCCAGACGGTGTTGTAGAGCGCGCGCCAGAAGTCGCGCGAGTACATCTCGACCCAGAACTCGTGCCCGAAGAAACTGGGCCACGGCAGTTGCGTCAGGTCCAGCACCCACAGGTAGTTGCCCAGGCCGGTGAAGGTCATCGGGCCTATGCCGTCCCAGCGGAAGAAGGACACCCAGATGGAGAACAGCAGCGGGTAGGCGCCGAAGACCGCGAAGAGCAGGAAGAAGGGGCTGATGAAGACGTAGGGCGCCCAGCGGCGCGTCAGCCAGGGGCGGCGGCGCGGCGGTTCGGATTTGGAGGGGTGGGCCATGGCAGGAATGTAGGGCGCGTGTTCGGGCTGCGAAGTAGGGGCGGCGCTTCAGGGGCGCATGCGGCGTTCGACATAGCGCTGGGCATCGGAGAGCGCACGCTGGATGTCTTTGCCCTGCGACAGCACCTTGTCCAGTTCGGCGCGCACCATCAGCGTCACCGATGCGTCGAGCCGGTGGACCTGCTGCACCGGCACACGCTGGGCCAGTTCGCGCCAGAGCAGGCGAGCCTGCTGCCCACCGAAGTAAGGCAGGTGCTCTTCGAAGAAAGGGTCGTTGGCTGCATCGAGCAGCACCGGGAAGGCATCGCCGGCCTTGAAAACAGCCATCTGCATGGCGCGGTCGGTGGTCATGAAGCGGATGAAGTCCCAGGCGAGCTTCTTGCGCTCAGGCTTGTTGTGGCTGGGTATGGCGTAGAACGAGCCGCCCCAGGACGCGGCAGCCCCGCCCGGCAAGGGTGCCGCACGCCACTTGCCGACGGCAGTCGGTGCGATGTAGTTGGCCAGGTGACCGCCCAACCAGGCGCCAGATATCTCTGTGGCGACGGAGCGGCGCAGCGTTTCAAACCAGTCGTTGGTCCAGCGATCGACGTTGCCGTCCAGGCCAGCGACGCGCACTGCCTTGGCCAGTTCGAAGGCCCGCCGAAAGCGCGGCGTGTTGATGATGACGTGGCCCTGGGCGTCGAAGTACAGGCCCTCGCCGCGTTGCGCATTGGCCCGCAGGTAGGCGTCCATCACGGTCAGCGCATTGGGCACCAGCAGCATGCCCGTCTTGGCCTTGATGACCTTGCCGGCCGCGATGTAGCTTTCCCAGCTGGCCGCGAGTTGGGCCTCGGTCACCCCAGCCTGGTCCAGGATGTCCTTGCGATAGAACAGCGAGCCGGGCCCCACGTCGGCCGGCATGCCGCTCAGCACACCCGACGGCGT
Source organism: Betaproteobacteria bacterium (assembly GCA_043750435.1). Taxonomy (GTDB): domain Bacteria; phylum Pseudomonadota; class Gammaproteobacteria; order Burkholderiales; family Burkholderiaceae_C; genus Rubrivivax. The sequence continues at coordinate 1,252 of JAYVBO010000182.1, forward strand.
GCTGGCTTGTCCAAAGGTGTAGGGCACCAGCAGCGGCTTGAGCGCCAGCGCGTTGTAGGGCGGCTTGGCCAGATCTTCGAGGCCGGCCGAACCGACGAACTTGCCCAGGTAATCGACCTCGATACCCAGCACATCGGGCAGACCGACGCCCGTGGCCAGCGCGCTCACCAATGCGTTGTGGTGATCGTCGTAGCTCAGGCTGACGAGCTTGATCTTGATTTCCGGGTGAACCTTCTTGTACAGCGGTATCGCCACCCGGACGGCCTGGTCGAAGCTGGGGTAGGAAGCCACCACCAGTTCGGTTTCCGCCAGCGCGGCCGTCGCCGACCCGCAGAGCGCAAGCGCGGCCATGTAGCCGAAAAACAGACGTCGCATGCTCAATTTTCCAAGGGCGTGGCGCTCAAAAAGTGAAAGCCGGTCGGGCGGCCAATCCGGCCCGGCGGCAAATTTG
>JAYVBO010000183.1:0-4023 GCA_043750435.1 Betaproteobacteria bacterium
AGCAGGTCGAAATCCTGTCCTACCGCGAAAGCCACGGCCATGAAATCCGCTCGGCCGCCTGGCGCCGTCAGTTCGCCGGCAAGGGCCCGGGCGCGACGCTGCAGTTGGGTGACGACATCGCGTCCATCAGCGGCGCCACCTTGAGCTGCCAGCATGTGACCGACGGCGTGCGGCGCATCGTGGCCGTGGTCGACCTGGCCTTGCGCAACGGCAGCTTGCGATGAACCTCAGCCGGCCACCCCTGCTGCGCCGCGCGCGGCCCTTGCTGGGCACGCTGGTGGAAGTGGGCGTGGCCGCCGATGCCCAGCTCACGCTGGCCGGCGCGGCGCAGGCCGTCGATGACGCTTTTGCGGCACTGGCCCGCGTGCACGCTGCCCTGACGCGCTTCGACGCCGGCAGCGACATTGCGCGCTTCAACGCGGCCGCAGCAGGCGCGGTGCTGGCCGTGGGCGCCGACGCGCAAGCCGTGCTGCAGGCCAGCGCGCAGCTGCAGGCACTGAGCGACGGCGCCTTCGACATCACACTGGGCAGCGGGCCGGCCGACTGGCAGCTGTGCGGCGCGCTGCTGCACAAGCGCAGCGGCGGCGTGCGCATCGACCTGGGCGGCATCGGCAAAGGCCACGCCGTGGACGCGGCCGTGCAGGCCCTGCAAACCGCCGGTTGCGCGGCCGGCTGGGTGAATGCCGGCGGCGACCTGCGCAGCTTCGGCGGCAGCGGCCTGCGCCTGCAGTTGCGCGACGAAGCCAGCGGCGGTGTGCGCCCCTGGGGCCAACTGCAGGACGGCGCCTGCGCCACCAGCCACTACGCCCCGGGCAGCCGCAGCGCGCTGGCGCAGCGCGCCCCAAGCGGGCAGACCGGCCCGCAGCGGCCGTCCGCGCGCGGCCCGCTGCACCTCAGCGTGCTGGCGCCCAGCTGCCTGTGGGCCGACGCGCTGACCAAGGTGGCGGCGCAGCACCCGCAGCAGTTGCAGCACCCGGCCCTACAGGCGCTGGGCGCGCAGGCCGTGTGGCATTGAACCCCAACGCACCTGCCATGCACCGCCACCCGCACCCCCACACACCGGCGCCGCCCCTGCCGCCGGCGCGCCTGCGCAACCCCCTGCAGCCCTGGCAGCGTTGGCTGCTGGACGGCGCCGGCTGGGCCCTGCTGGCCACCGGTGCGCTGTGGCTGGCCCTGCACTACGGCCGCAGCGACTCGACAGGCGACGGCCTGCCCCATCCGCTGGAACCGTGGGCCCTGCGCGTGCACGGCCTGGCCGGCTTTGTGGCGCTGTTTGTGCTGGGTGCGCTGGCCAGTGTGCACGTGCCGCACGGCTGGCGCATCACCGCGCGCCGCGCCGGCCACGGCCTGGGGCGCACGGCCCGCGCCGGGCGGGCGCAGCGGCGCTGGGGCGTCATCTTGTGCACGCTGGCGGCCTTGCTGGCGGCCAGCGCCTGGCTGCTGTACTACTTTGCGCCCGACAATGTGCGACCGGCACTCGGATTGGCGCACAGCGCCGCCGGGTTGGCCATGGCGCTGGCGCTGTGGCTGCACCGCCGGGCCAGCCTGCGCGCCCTGCCCCTGCGTTCCGACACCCGATGAACACCTCCCCCACCCCCACCCTGCTGGCCGACCTGCCCGACGGCGCCGCGGCCATGGTCACCGGCCTGCGCGCGGACGGGCCGGGCGCCGACGCCGCCCTGCTGCGCCGCCTGGCCGAAATCGGCTTCGTGGCCGGTGAACCGGTGCAGGTGCTGCGCCGCGGCCCGGGCGGGCGCGAACCGCTGGCCGTGCAGGTCGGCGAAACCCTGTTCGCGCTGCGCCTGCTGGAAGCCCGCTGCGTGCAGGTCGAAGTCGTGACGGCCGCTGCGGCCGCAACCGGGGAAGGCACCCGTGTCTGATCTGGCCCTGAGCCCACTCACCGTTGCCCTCGTCGGCAACCCCAATTGCGGCAAGACCGCGCTGTTCAACCGCCTTACCGGCGCGCGGCAGAAGGTGGCCAATTACGCCGGTGTCACTGTCGAACGCAAGGTCGGCGTGGCCAAGCTCGACGCCCAGCACAGCGTGGCCATCATCGACCTGCCCGGCACCTACAGCCTGACCCCCGCCACCCTGGATGAACAGGTGACGCTGGACGTGCTGCAAGGCCACCGCGCCGGCGAAAAAGTGCCTGACCTGGTGGTGGCCGTGATGGACGCCACCAACCTGCGCATGGGCTTGCGCCTGGTGCTGGAACTGCGCGCCGAACAGTCGCGCAGCGGCCGCCCGATGCTGGTGGTGCTGAACATGTCCGACGCCGCGCGCGAACAGGGCCTGGTCATCGACATCCCGGCCCTGTCGGCCGAACTCGGCTGCCCGGTGGTCGAAGCCGTGGCGGTGAAAGGCAACGGCCACCACGCCCTGCGCGCGGCCCTGCAAAGCCACCTGGCGCAGCCACTGCTGGCGCCGGCAGCCGTGCCGCCCGTGGGCGACGCCACCGCGCTGGCGCTGGCCGTGCGGCGCATCTTGCTTCACGTGGTGCCGCAGACGCCGCCGCGCAGCCGCCTGCAGTACCGCCTGGACGCCGTGGTCATGCACCCGGTGTGGGGCCTGGTGCTGCTGGCGGCGCTGCTCTTCCTGATGTTCCAGGCCGTCTTCGCCTGGGCGGTGCCGCCGATGGACGCCATCAAGGGCGGTGTCGGCGCGGTGGGCGACTGGACGCTGGCCCACATGGCCGCCGGCCCGCTGCGCAGCCTGCTGGTCGACGGCGTGCTGGCCGGCGTGGGCAGCGTGCTGGTCTTCCTGCCGCAGATCCTGATTCTTTTCGCCTTCATCCTGGTGCTGGAAGACAGCGGCTACCTGCCGCGCGCGGCCTTCCTGCTGGACAACCTGATGGGCAAGGTCGGGCTGTCGGGCCGCGCCTTCATCCCGCTACTGAGCAGCTTCGCTTGCGCCGTGCCCGGCGTGATGGCCACCCGCACCATCGCCAACTGGCGCGACCGCCTGGCCACCATCATGCTGGCGCCTTTGATGACCTGCTCGGCCCGGCTGCCGGTCTACGCGCTGGTCATCGGCGCCTTCGTGCCGGCGCGCAGCGTGGGGCCCTTCAGCCTGCACGGGCTGACCTTGTTCGGCCTGTATGTGGCTGGCGTGGTCTCGGCCATGGCCGTGGCCTGGGTCTTCAAGCGCACCTGGCTGAAAAGCCGCTACCAGCCGCTGATGCTGGAGTTGCCGCCCTACCGCTGGCCCAGCCTGGAAAGTCTGGGCATCGGCCTGCTGGAGCGCGCGCGCATCTTCTTGCGCCGGGTCGGCGGCATCATCTTTTCGCTGATGGTGGTGCTGTGGTTCCTGTCCAGCTGGCCCGGCCCGCCGGTGGGCGCCACGGGGCCGGCCATCCAGTACAGCGTGGCCGGCATCATCGGCCACGCGCTGCAATATGTCTTTGCGCCCATCGGTTTCAACTGGCAGATCTCGGTGGCCCTGGTGCCCGGCATGGCCGCGCGCGAGGTGGCGGTGGGCGCGCTGGGCACGGTCTACGCGCTGTCGGCGGCGGGTGACTCGGTGGCCGAAAGCCTGGCGCCGGTCATCGCCCAAAGCTGGTCATTGGCCACCGCCTATTCGCTGCTGGCCTGGTATGTGTTCGCGCCGCAATGCCTGTCCACGCTGGCGGTGGTGAAGCGCGAAACCAATTCCTGGCGCTACCCGGCCATCATGGCCGGCTATATGTTCGCGCTGGCCTACGCGGCGGCCTTCATCACCTACCGCGCCACGCTGTGGCTGGGAGGCTGAGCACATGGACATGCAAACGGTGCTGACCGCCCTGCTGGTGGCCGCCTGCAGCGGCTACGCCGCGTGGAAGCTGATGCCCGACGCGCTGCGCCGCAAGCTGGCCGCCTGGGCCGGCCGGCCGCTGCCTGCCGCCAGCGGCGGCTGCGGCAGCGGCTGTGACGGTTGCGGGTCAAACCCGCCGCCGCGCTCAACGCCCGGCGAGTCGGTGATTCGCATCGTGCGGCAGCCACACACCGGCCAGCACCACGGCCAAGGCACCCAGAAATAAGGGCCACA
>JAYVBO010000184.1:0-9304 GCA_043750435.1 Betaproteobacteria bacterium
ATCGTCGGCGGCACCGCGGCGCTGGAAACGACCTGGATCGAGCAGATCGAGGACGTGGACCTGGACGACCTCAACCCCGAGTCGCTGTGGCGCTTTCGCATCCGCGATTTCGGGCCGCTGCTGGTGGCCATGGACAGCCATGGTGGCAGTCTGCATGCCGGCGTGGCGCGTGACGCGCAGGCTCGCCGGGCGGCGGTGCTGGCCGGCCTGGGCGTCAAGCCATGAGCGGGACGAATGCGATGCCAGCGATGAAACCCATCAAGCGCCTGAGCACCGATGTGCTGATCCTGGGCTCGGGCGGTGCCGGCCTCTTCGCAGCACTGCACGCGCACCAGCGGGCGCCCGAACTGTCCATCACCGTGGCGGTCAAGGGGCTGCTGGGCAAGTGCGGTTGCACGCGCATGGTCCAGGGCGGCTACAACGTGGCCCTGGCCGAAGGCGATTCGGTCGAACGGCATTTCATGGACACCATCGAGGGCGGCAAGTGGCTGTCCGACCAGGACCTGGCCTGGACGCTGGTGACCACCGCCGTGGAGCGCATCCACGAACTGGAAAACGAACTCGGTTGCTTCTTCGACCGCAACCCCGACGGCACGGTGCACCAGAAGGCCTTTGCCGGCCAGACCTTCGACCGCACGGTGCACAAGGGCGACCTGACGGGCATCGAGATCATCAACCGGCTGGCCGAGCAGGTGTGGTCGCGTGGCATCGACCGGCTGGAAGAGCACCGCGCGGTCGAGCTCATCCGCAGCGCCGATGGACGCAGCCTGGCGGGCGTGCTGATGATCGACATGCGCACCGGCGAATTCGTCTTCGTGCAGGCCAAGGCCGTGCTGCTGGGCACCGGCGGCGGGCCCACGATGTACCGCTACCACACGCCATCGGGCGACAAGAGCTGCGACGGCCTGGCGATGGCGCTCCGCGCCGGCCTGCCACTGCGTGACATGGAAATGGTGCAGTTCCACCCCACCGGCCTGCTGGCGGGCGCGGGCACGCGCATGACCGGCACGGTGCTGGAAGAAGGCCTGCGCGGCGCCGGCGGCTGGCTGCTGAACGGCGCGAAGGAACGCTTCATGAGCGCCTACGACGAACGCGGCGAACGGGCCACGCGCGACGTGGTCTCGCGCGCCATCTTCGCCGAGATGCGCGCGGGGCGCACGTCGCCCAATGGCGGGGTCTACATCCAGATGGCGCACCTGGGCCCGGCCAAGGTGCGCGAGCTGTTCAAGGGCATGGTCGAGCGCTGCGAAGACTGCGGCTTCGACCTCGCCGGTGGCCTCGTCGAGGTCGTCCCCACGGCGCACTACATGATGGGCGGACTGCGCTTCCTGGCCGATTGCAGCACCGAGCTGCCGGGCTTGTTTGCCGCCGGTGAAGACACCGGTGGCGTGCATGGCGCCAACCGCCTGGGCGGCAACGGCGTCGCCAATTCCACCGTGTTCGGCGGTATCGCCGGCGACAGCCTGGCCGCCTGGGCGCGCGCGCAGGGCGCACATACGGCCCCCGATGAAGCGGCACTGGCACGCAGCCTGGCGTGGCACGAAGCACCCTTCACCCGGCCGGCTGGCGACCTGGAAGCCATCCGCAGCGCGCTGGCCGATTGCATGTGGGACGACGTGGGCATCCTTCGCACGCGGGCCGGCCTGGAGCGTGGCCTGGCGGCGCTGGCCGCGCTCGACGGCCGGCTCGACCAGACCGGTGTGGCCGATGGCGACCGCGCGTTCAACCTCAGTTGGCACGACTGGATGAACCTGAAGAACCTGGTGGCCGTCAGCCGTGTGATCGCGATGTCGGCGCTGGCGCGTGACGACTCGCGCGGCGCGCACTTCCGCGAAGACTTTCCCCTTGCCGGCGACCTGCCCAGTTCAAGCTTCATCGTCGCGCGCGACAGTGGCGCGGGCGTGGCCCTGACGCGTGAGCCGGTGCGCTTCACGCGCGTGGCGCCGGGGCAGAGCCTGCTGCTGCCAGAGGCGGCCTGAGCCCACACGACACCGGCCGCTTGCTGCTCTCCTTCCTGCCCGACCTGCCCGGACTACCGCTGGCCACGCTGCTGGAGGCGGCGCTAATCGTCACCGCTTCCTACGTGGTCTTCGGCCTGTCGGGCTTCGGTGCGGCCATCTTCGGCGTGCCCTTGCTGGTGCAGCTGTTTCCGCTGCGCTTCGCGGTGCCGATGATGCTGGTGTTCGACCTCTGCGCCGGCGCGCTGCTGGGTCTGCGCAACCGCCCGCTGGTGGACTGGCGTGAACTGCGGCGGCTGGCGCCCTTCGTGGCGGTGGGCATGCTGCTGGGCGTGACGGCGCTGGTGCAGGTGCCCGAGCGTTGGCTGCTGCTGCTGCTGGGCAGTTTCGTCGCGAGCTACGCGGTCTGGAGCCTTCTGTCCAGAAATGAACCGGTCGCCATTTCCACACGCTGGGCCGCGCCGGCAGGCACGGTGGGCGGCGCCTTCACCGCGCTGTACGGCACCGGCGGGCCGATCTACACCCTGTACCTGGCGCGCCGGCTGAGCGACAAGTCAGCCCTGCGCGCCAGCATCGGCGTGATGATCTTCTTCACCGCCTGGGCGCGCCTGGCGCTGTTCGCCAGCACCGGCCTGCTCTTCCAGCCAGCGCTGCTGGCGCTGGCGGTCTGCTTGCTGCCCTGCGTGGCGCTGGGCTACGCCATTGGCAGCCGGCTGCACCGCGCGCTGCCGCCCCGGCAGACCACGCGCGTGCTGTGGATGCTGCTGATGGCTGGGGGCGCCAACCTGGTGTGGCGGGCCTGGCACATGACTGCTTGAGCATTGCGGCTTGACGTGCGAGACGGATCGCGTTTGGCGGCCTCGCGCGCCGTGACGAGCGCTTTGGCCTCGGCGGCCCCGGCAAGATGCCGCAGGCACCGGTAGGTCGAGGTTCGGCCGCTGGCGGTCGCCAGAAGCGACAGCTGAGGAACGAAGGGCAAGCCGTTGTGCCGCCCGGCAGCGGCCTTCATGCGAACGTGCGGGTGCCGCAAGCCACCCAGGCCAAACTCGATTGACAGCGCTCGCATCACCGAATGACGTCATGTAACCGTTTGCATGATGACTTCCGCGATGCATCTTTTTCCACGGTGGCCGGCATGAGTCCAGCCTTCCCCGCCGGCTTTCTCTGGGGCTGCGCCACCTCGGCCTACCAGATCGAAGGCTCGCCGCTGGCCGACGGTGCCGGGCCCAGCATCTGGCAGCGCTTTGCGCGCACGCCCGGCCGCATCGCCGGCGGTGACACGGGCGACATCGCCTGCGACCACTACCGCCGCATGCCGGGCGACGTGGCGCTGATGAAGTCGCTGGGCCTGACGGCCTATCGCTTCAGCATCAACTGGGGCCGCGTGCTGCCCGAAGGCCGCGGCGCGGTGAACGCCGCCGGGCTGGGCTTCTACGAACGGCTGGTGGACGAACTGCTGGCTGCCGGGATCACGCCGCTGGCCACGCTCTACCACTGGGACCTGCCGCAGGCGCTGGACGACCGCGGCGGCTGGCTCAACCCCGACATCGCGCACTGGTTCGCCGACTACGCGGCCGTGGTGTACCGCGCGCTGGACGACCGGGTGCCGCTGTGGGCGACGATCAACGAACCCTGGGTGGTGGCCGACGGCGGCTACATGCACGGCGCGCTGGCCCCCGGCCACCGCTGCGCCCAGGCAGCGGCCGTGGCCGCGCACCGTCAGTTGCAAGCCCATGCCGCCGCGGTGCAGGCCTACCGCGCGGTGGGCCGGCACCGCATCGGGCTGGTCGTGAACATCGAACCCAAGCACCTGGCCCCCGGCGCCAGCGAGGCCGACCGCCATGCCGCGGCGCTGGCCAACGCCTACATGAATCGCCAGTACCTCGACCCCACGCTGCTCGGCCGCTATCCCGACGAACTACGCGAGGTCTTCGGCGCCAGCTGGCCCGACTGGCCCGAGGCCGAGGTCGAGGCACTGAAGACGCCCATCGACTGGCTGGGCCTGAACTACTACACCCGCGCCGCGGTGCATGCCGACCCCGCCGGCTGGCCGGTGAAGGCCGCGCCGGTGCGCCAGCCGGGCGTCATCTACACCGAGACCGGCTGGGAACTGCACCCCCAGAGTCTGACCGACACGCTGCTGTGGATGCACCGGCGCTACGGCGGCCTGCCGCTGTACGTGACGGAAAACGGCGCCGCCTTCTACGACCCGCCGTCGCCGGTGAACGGACGCGTGGACGACCCGCTGCGCGTGCATTACCTGCACACCCATTTGCAGGCGGTGCAGGCAGCCATCCAGCAGGGCGCCGACGTGCGCGGCTACTGCGCCTGGTCGCTGCTGGACAACCTGGAATGGGCGCACGGCTACAGCAAGCGCTTCGGCCTCGTGCACGTCGATTTCCAGACCCAGCAGCGCACGCCCAAGGCCAGCGCGCGCTACTACGCGCAGGTCATCGCCAGCCAGGGCAGCCTGCTGGGCCAGGAACCACCGAGGGCTTGAAGCCGCAGGGCGTGGGGCGTAGCGGCTGGGCAACAGCATCGGTGGAAACGATTACATGATCCGCGGATCTCTGATGTTCAATCGTGAAAACCTTTTCATGGATGTTTCCAACATGAATCTGCGCCGCCGCCGCGCCACCTCGACCCACCGCGGGTGCTGCTGAGCCATGCCGGCCACCATCCGTGACGTTGCACGCGCCGCCGGGGTTTCGGTGGCCACGGTTTCGCGCGCGCTCAACGGCGCCACCAACGTGCTGCCCGAAACCCGCCAGCGCATCGAAGAGGCTGCGCGCACCCTGCGCTTCACGCCGTCGGGCGCTGCCCGCAGCCTGATCACGCGGCGCACCGACACCATCGGCGCGCTGCTGCCCGACCTGCACGGCGAGTACTTCAGCGAACTCATCCGCGGCATCGACCAGGCCGCCCGCGCGCGCGGCCTGCACCTGCTGGTCAGCAGCAGCCATGGCAACGCCGACGAGGCCGCTGCCGCGCTGCGTGCGATGAACGGGCGTGTCGACGGGCTGCTGGTGATGTCGCCGCATGCCGACGCCGACTTCCTGCGCCACAACCTGCCCGGCAGCCTGCCGGCGGTGCTGCTGAACAGCGGCATGGACCTCGAAGACCACGCCAGCTTCGTCATCGACAACCTCGGCGGCGCCATGACCATGACGCGCCATTTCGTGGCCAGCGGCCGCCAGCGCGTGGCCTTCATCACCGGCGCACCGCACAACGACGAAGCCGCGCAGCGCCTGGCCGGCTACCGCGCCGGGCTCAAGCCCGGCATGCGCGAACTGGTTTTCGAAGGCGACTTCAGCGAAGAGGCCGGCTGGGCCGCCGGCCGCCGCATCGCCAACCACAAGCCGCGGCCCGACGCGGTGTTCGCCGCCAACGACATGATGGCCGTGGGCTGCATGGCCGCGCTGCACGAGGCCGGGCTGCGCGTGCCCGACGACATCGCCGTGGCCGGCTTCGACGACATCCCCATCGCGCGCTACGTCACGCCGGCGCTGACCACCATCCGCGTGCCTATCGCCGCCTTGGGCGCCGCCGCACTCGACGCGCTGGTCAAGGCAGTCGAGGCACCGCAGTCGCAGGCCACGCACACCGTAGTGACACCGGTGGAACTGGTGGTGCGCCGCTCCTGCGGCGCCGGCCCACCGGCCATGCCCCGGGCGCCCCGCGCCGCAGCCCCGCATTGAGGAAGCAGGGGCGGCACCCCGCCTCACCCAGAACCCGCGTCCGAGACCAAAAAAGGAGATGACAGACATGAACCGCAACATTCACAACTACCGCCGCCATGCCCTGGCCGCCGCCGTGGCGTTGGCCCTGGCCGGCGCCGCCCAGGCCCAGCTCAGCACCGCCACCGTCAAGGGCCAGATCAACGGCGCAGCAGCGCCGCAAAGCGGGCTGGTGGTCACCGCCGTCAGCAAGGCCAACGGCAACAGCTACCGCACGACCTCGCGCGCCGACGGCAGCTACGTGCTCACCGGCCTGCCACCGGGCGATTACGAGATCCGCGTCGTCCTGCCCGGTGGTGTATCGAAGTCCCAGTCCATCACGGTGGCGGTGGGCGAGACGGCCTCGCTCGACCTCGGCGTCGGCGTGCAAACCATCACCATCGTCGGCACGGCGCAGCGCCAGGGCGTGCGCAACTCGGAAGTCGGCACCGCCGTCTCGACCAAGGTCATCCAGACCATGCCGCAGACGACGCGCAACTTCCTGTCCTTCGTCGACCTGGCGCCCGGCGTGCGCATCGACACCGACGCCTCCGGTGTGGTCACCGTGCGCAGCGGCGCGCAGGACCAGAACAACATCAACATCTACATCGACGGCGTGAGCCAGAAGAACAACATCCTGCGCGGCGGCGCCGGCGCGATGGACAGCTCGCGCGGCAACCCCTTCCCGCAGTCGGCGGTGGCCGAGTACCGCGTGATCTCGCAGAACTACAAGGCCGAGTTCGACCAGGTCTCGGCCACGGCCATCACCGTCGTCACCAAGTCGGGCACCAACCAGTTGCACGGCGACGCCTTCATCGACTACCTGAAGGACTCGTTCGTGGCCTACAACCCGATCGAGAGCCAGAACCGCGACAACGGCAACGACCGCGCCAAGTTCAAGCAGTCGCAATACGGCTTCTCGGTGGGCGGGCCGATCAAGGAAGACGTGGCGCACTTCTTCGTGGCCTTCGAAGGCAAGGACATCAGCACACCGCGCAATGTCGGCTTCGCCAATCTCAACGGCCTGCTGCCGAATGCCGGCCTGGCGGCCACGCTGTTCCCGTTGCAGGGTTCGCACACGCAGAACTTCAAGGAGGACATGGTCTTCGCCAAGCTCGACCTGCAGGTCGACGGCGACCAGCACATGGACGTGTCGATGCGCGTGCGCGACGAACGCGACCTCATCGCCGAGAACGCCGGCCTCAGCGCACCCGGCAACGACAAGTCGCGCAAGGTGACCGAGACGCGCGTCGATCTGCGCCACGCGCTCACGCGCGACCTGTTCGTCAACGAGGCTCGGCTGGGCTACGAAAGCTACGAATGGAACCCGCACAGCGCGGCGGGCACACCCGAGATCCAGTACTCGGTGTCGGCCACCAACCTGGTCGACAACAGCCGGCGCGACGTGATCTGGACCGGGGGCTCGCCCGACGCGCAGGACCGCAAGCAAACCGGCATGCTGTTCCAGGACGACTTCAGCTACACCGGTCTGGCCGGCCACGCCATCAAGACCGGCGCCAAGCTCAAGCTGATGGAGTACGACCTGTCGGGCACCTCGAAGAGCATCGACATCCAGAAGAAGCTGCTGTCCAACATCACCGGCAACCCGATCGTCGGGCTGGACCCGGCGCGCCCGACGTCCGACGCCTACCAGATCGACCCCGCGGTACCCGCCACGCGGGTCAAGTACAAGAACAACCAGTTCGGCGTGTACCTGCAGGATGACTGGCGCGTGTCGTCGCAGCTCGAGGTGAACCTGGGCGCGCGCTGGGACTACGAGTCCAACCCGCTCAACAACAGCTACGTGACCCCGTCTGCGCTCGTGACGGCACTGAACAAGGTCGACATCCCGCGCTATGGCATCACACCGGCACCGGGCCAGACCTACGCGCAGTCGCTGGCCAAGGGCGGCGTCAACATCAACGACTACATCGCCACTGGCAACCGCAAGCAGTTCTACGGTGCGGTGGCGCCACGGGTCGGCTTCTCGTACGACATCAAGGGCGACAAGGCCACGGTGGTCTACGGCGGCTTCGGCCGCGCCTACGACCGCGCGATGGCCAACTACGCGCTCGACGAGTTGCAGCGCCAGCTGACGACCGGCGACCAGTTCATGATCCGCAACGACTACAAGACACCTTTTTCCGACCAGTTCAGTGCCGGCCTGCGCCAGGCCCTGGGCCAGTGGAACGGCGAGGTCGGCCTGAACTACACCCATGCCAAGAACCAGTTCAACTGGGTACCCGGCGACCGGGCGCCCGACGGCGGCTGGGGCCCGAAGGCGAATTCGATAGACCCCAACTGGGGCGCCGGTCCGCAGGGCTACGGCATGCTGATCCTGGGCGACTTCGTCACGCAGCAGAAGACCACGCAGGTCTTCGTTCGCGCCGACAAGCCCTACACGAAGGCCTCGGGCTGGGCCGCTGGCGTCACCTACACCTACAGCGACGCCAAGACCACGCACCGCGACTGGAACGACGACATCTTCAACTGGTCGTACGGCAAGCCGGGCGAGAGCGGCGACTTCCACACCTCGCGCCTGGTCGAGAAGCACCGCATCGTCGCCACCGGTCTGGCCGACGGCCTGCTTCCCTGGGGCCTGGCGCTGGGCGGCAAGGCCACCGTCGGATCGGGCCTGCCGTACCGCATCACCGCGTGCCCGCAGAGCTGGGATCAGTGCCACTCCTACCTCGGCAAGCCCGACTGGACCAAGCAGTTCGACCTGTCGTTGAGCAAGGCCATCAAGGTGCCGGGCGGCGAGTTCTCGCTGCGCGTGGACGTGCTGAACCTCTTCAACACCGTCAACTGGACCGGCTACGACGACTGGGGTGGTGGCCCGGGCAACCCGCAGAACTGGACCGGCGGCGACAACGCCACCCTGGGCAAGCGCACGGGCGTGGGGCTGCCGATGCGCACCTACAAGCTGTCGATGCGCTACGCGTTCTGAGCTAGGGCCACACGCGGCAGGATGCGCCCGGCTTCGCAGTCGGGCGCTCTTCAATTCGACTTGAGAACCCCATGATTGCCGACCCACCACCGGCGGATTTCAGCTTGCCCGTGCGCCGTCGCAGCGTGCTGGCGCTGGGCGGGGCGCTCTTCCTGGGCGGTCTGGCGCTGCCCGGCTGCCAAGCCGCTGGCCCGCCCGCGCCGGCCAGCGACGAAGCCGCGGCGCTGCTGGCCGACCTGGAACGCCGCTGCTTCGACTACTTCTGGGACACCGCCAGCCCCGCCAACGGCCTGGTGCCGGACCGCTGGCCCACGCCGTCTTTTGCCAGCGTGGCAGCGGTGGGCTTTGCGCTCAGCGCCTACCCCATCGGGGTGGCGCGCGGCTGGATCACACGGGCCCAGGCACGCGACCGCACGCTGACCACGCTGCGCTTCTTCCACGGCGCGCCACAAGGCCCGCAGGCGCGCGGCATGACGGGTCACAAGGGCTTTTTCTATCACTTCCTGGACATGCAGACCGGGCAGCGTTTCCGCGACGTCGAGCTGTCGACGGTGGACACCGCACTGCTGCTGGCGGGCGCGCTGCACGCACGCGGCTTCTTTGACGGCGCCGATGCTGCCGAGAGCGAGTTGCGACACCTGGCCGACGCCCTGTATGCGCGTGTCGAATGGCCATGGGCTCAG
>JAYVBO010000185.1:0-1697 GCA_043750435.1 Betaproteobacteria bacterium
GCTGCCGCCTGAGGTGTGGATCCTGGGCAGTTCCAACTACGGCGCGCAATTGGCGGCCCACCTGGGCCTGCCCTATGCCTACGCCTATTTCTTCATGGACGGCCAGGGCGTCGAACAAGCGCTGGAGCTGTACCGCAGCCTGTACCGCCCGAGTGCGCGCCACCCCACGCCGCAGGCCACCATCTGCGTCTGGGCGCTGGCCGCTGATACGGCCGACGAAGCGCAGTTCCACGCGCTGGGCCGTGAACGCTGGCGGCTGGACCGCCAGCGCGGCGTGCTGGGCCCGCTGCAAACGCCGCAGGCCATCGCGCAGCGCGGCTACACGTCCGAAGACATGCCCACCATCACGGCCATGCGCGAACGCGCCTTTGTCGGCACGGCCGCGCAGGTGGGCCAGCAGCTGCGCACGGTGGCGGCCACGCTGGGTTTGTCTGAACTGGTGATCAACACCTGGGCGCACGACCCGGCGGTGCGGCGGCATTCGTACACGCTGCTGGCGCGTGAGTTCAACCTGGGCTGACCGCAGCCCGGCGGCACTTCAGCCGCCGGCCAGCAGCTTTCAGCCCCCAGCCAGCAGGCGCTCGACCACGCCCGCCACGCGCTGCTCCACCGCCGCGTCCATGGTGATGGTGCGACCCCATTCGCGGCTGGTTTCACCCGGCCACTTGTTGGTGGCGTCCAGCCCCATCTTGCCGCCCAGGCCGCTGACCGGCGAGGCGAAGTCCAGGTAGTCGATGGGCGTGTGTTCCACCAACGTGGTGTCGCGCACCGGGTCCATGCGGGTGGTGATGGCCCAGATGACTTCCTGCCAGTTGCGCACATCCACGTCGTCGTCGGTGACCACGATGAACTTGGTGTACATGAACTGGCGCAGAAAGCTCCAGATGCCGAACATCACCCGTTTGGCGTGGCCCGGATAGGCCTTCTTGATCGACACCACCGCCATGCGGTAGCTGCAGCCTTCGGGCGGCAGGTAGAAGTCGACGATCTCGGGAAACTGCTTTTGCAGGATGGGCACGAAGACTTCGTTCAGCGCCACGCCCAGAACGGCCGGTTCATCGGGCGGCTTGCCGGTGTAGGTGGAGTGGTAGATCGGGTCTTGGCGGTGCGTGATGCGGCTGAGCTCGAACACAGGGAACCAGTCCTGCTCGTTGTAGTAGCCGGTGTGGTCGCCGAAAGGGCCCTCCAGGGCGTGCAGATAGCCGCCCTTTTCCTTCAGCTTCACACCGTGTTCAGACAGACCTTCGAAACCCGGCGCGGCCACCGGTATATGACCTTCCAGTACGAATTCCGCGCTGGCCGGCACCTGCAGCTTCAACGCGCCTTCGCCCACGCCGGACTCCACCACCTCGGTGCGGCTGCCGCGCAGCAGGCCGGCGAACTGGTATTCGCTGAGCGTGTCGGGCACCGGCGTCACCGCGCCCAGGATGGTGGCCGGGTCGGCGCCCAGCGCCACCACCATCGGGAAGGGCTGACCGGGGTTGGCGCGGGCGAACTCGCGGAAGTCCAGCGCACCGCCCCGGTGGGCCAGCCAGCGCATGATTACCTGGCGCGGCCCTATCACCTGCTGGCGGTAGATGCCCAGGTTCTGCCGCAAGCGCGGTGCAGCCACCGTCTGCGGCCCGCGCGTGATCACCAGGCCCCAGGTGATCAGCGGGCCGGCGTCGCCCGGCCAACAGGTCTGCACGGGCAAACGC
>JAYVBO010000186.1:0-1696 GCA_043750435.1 Betaproteobacteria bacterium
GGCCTGCGGCATGGTGAAGACATGGCCGGGCGGCCGGCCCTGCGGGAAGCCGACATGGCCGCCGTGCGCCGGCTGCCACAGCGTGACGTGCCGTCCGACTTGCGACTGGGCGGGCAGCGAGGCGGCCGGCACGAAAGGGTCGTTGCACGCGTTCAACACCAGCGCCGGGATGCGGATGCGCGCCAGGTGCGGCTTGGCCGAGGCGCGCGCCCAGTAGTCGGGCGTGTCGCGGTAGCCGTGCAGCGGGGCAGTGAAGACGTCGTCGAATTCGTACAGGGTGCGTGCAGCGCGCAGGCGTTCGCGGTCGAACAGGCCCGGGTGCAGGGCCAGTTTGGCCAGAGCGCGCGGCTTCATGGTGCGCAGGAACATGCGCGAGTAGACCAGCCAGTTGAAGCCGCGGTCTATGGCGCGGCCGGCGGCAGCCAGGTCGATGGGCGAACTGACGGCGGCCACCGCCGAGGCAGTGGCTGCCGCGCTGGCGCCGCTTTCCTGCGCCCAGCGCAGCAGCGCGTTGCCGCCCAGCGAAACGCCCACCACCAACAGCGGCTGGGCGCTGGCCGCGCGCAGGCGCTGCAGGATCCAGCCGATTTCTTCGAAGTCGCCCGAGTGGTAGGCGCGCGGCGCGCGGTTGGGTTCACCCGAACAGCCGCGAAAATGCGGCACCGTGTAGGCCCAGCCGCGCTGCTGCGCCACGCCGGCGAAGGCCTGGGCGTAGGGGCTGGCGCTGCTGCCTTCCAGGCCGTGGAAGAGCACCAGATGGCGCGCACCCGGCGCGGCGGCCGGCGTCAAGTGGTCGACGTCGATGAAGTCGCCGTCGGGCGTGCTCCAGCGTTCGCGGGCGAAGGCCGGCGGCGGGCCGAGGTGGCGGCGTGAACGCGTGGCCGCCCAGATGGTCTGCAGGTTGCCACCCGGCAGCCAGGCGGGTGCCCGGTAACCCTGCACTAGCGCAGGGTGGGCAGGCGCTTGCCGCCGCTGCGGCGCCAGGCAGCCAGCAGGCCGAGACCCAAAGCCCACTGCGCCCAGGTGCCGGGCTCGGGCACCGCACTGGCCCACAAGACGGCGTTGTTGTCGGCCGTGTCGGCGAGCAGCGTGGCGTCTATCCAGGCGCGGTAGGCGCCCGGCTGCACGAAGGCCGAGCCCAGGGGCACGTCCTGCGGGTCGGTCAGCAGGGCCGAACTCAAACCCCACAGCATGCTGCTGTCGGCAACATGGCCGGCGAACAGGCCGCCGCCGCTGTCGCCGCCCTGCACATAGACGGCGTTGTCCCAGCTGAGCAGGTAGTTCACCACCACCGGCGGCAGCGGGCCGGCGTCGTCGGGGTCCATCATGTAGGCCGACTCGCTGACGGCGATGAAGGCCGCGCCGCGCGCCGGGCCGCTGTTGGCGCCGCTGACCACGGTGAATGGCAGCGGCGCGAAAGTGCCGTCGGGCACCGTGGCGTCGTTGACGACCAGATAGGGCGCGCTGGTGGCTTCGGGCACCAGGCGCAGCAGGGCGAAGTCGTTTTCGGGGAAGGCGCCCGCGCCGGGCGCGAAGTAGGTGGCGGCCACGGTGCGGTCGCCGTAGCCGTTGCTGTAGGTTGCGCCCACGCCCAGGGCGTAGTGCACGACGGTGAAGACCCAGTCGGGCGCCACCTGCACGCCCTGCCCCACCGCGGCAAAGCTGGTGGTGGGTGTGGCGCCGACGATGGCCTGCG
>JAYVBO010000187.1:0-4011 GCA_043750435.1 Betaproteobacteria bacterium
CACCGCAGCCGTCATCGTATGGAGCGACCGCCTGCTGCTGGGCTATGCCGAGATGGACGCCGAGCACCGCGATTTCGTCATCCGCGTGCAGGCCTTGCAGCAGGCCGAACCGGCGCAAGTGGCCGAACGGCTGGCAGCCTTCGCCGAACACGCCCGCCGCCATTTCGGCGCCGAGGATGCCTGGATGCTGGACACCGATTTCCCGGCCCGCGACTGCCACATCGACGAACACGCGGCGGTGCTGAAGTCGGTGGAAGAAGTGCAGGCCTTGGTGGCCCAGGGCAACACCGCCATCGTGCGTTCACTGGCCGATGAATTGGCACGCTGGTTCCCCGGCCACGCCGACTACCTGGACTCGGCGCTGGCCGCGTGGATGGCCAAACGACGCTGGAACGCCAAGCCGGTGGTCCTGCGGCGCAACATCCTGGAATAACTTAGCGCACTAAGTTTATAGTCCGCATCCGCCAGATGCAGTCGGCCGGTCACCAAGGAACAGCGCACGTGTCCAAACTTCAACTCTCGATCGCCTTGGGCGACTACGACCGTACGCGGGCGCTGCTGGACGGCAGCGTGCAGATCGACGGCGTCGATCCGGTGTGCATGACGCTGTCGCCCGAAGAGACCTTCTTCCGCGCTTTTCGCGGGTTGGAGTTCGACATCAGCGAGTTGTCCTTCAGCAGCTACCTGGTCAAGCATTCACGCGGCGAGTGCCCCTACATCGCGGTGCCGGTGTTCCTATCGCGGGCCTTTCGCCACACCAGCATCTACGTGCGCAAAGACCGCATCAAGAAGCCCGAAGACTTGAAGGGCAAGCGCATCGGCCTGCCCGAATACCAACTCACCGCCCACGTCTGGGCGCGGGCTGTGCTGGAAGACGATTTCGGCGTCAAGCCGTCGGATGTGCAGTGGGTGCGCGGCGGCATCGACACCCCTGGCCGGCCCGAGAAGATCAAGCTGCAGTTGCCTCCCGACGTGAGATTGGAAAACGCGCCAGAAGGTGTGACGATTTCCGAGATGCTGGACAGGGGCGACATAGACGGCTTCATCGCCCCGCGCCCTCCCAGCGGCGCCGCGCTGAAGAACCCCAACGTGGGCTGGCTGTTCGACGACCCCACGGCCACCGCCAAGGACTACTACCGCCGCACCGGCGTCTTTCCCATCATGCACGTCGTCGGCATCAAGAAAGCGTTGGCCGCGCAGCACCCGTGGCTGCCCGGCGCGGTGCTGAAAGCCTTCACGCAAGCCAAGGCCGTGGCGCTGGAAAAACTGGCTGACACCTCGGCCACCAAGGTGACGTTGCCCTTCGTGGAAGAACAACTGAAAGCCGCGCGCGACGCGATGGGCGAGGACTACTGGAGCTACGGCGTGGCGCCCAACATCCGCACGCTGGAAACCTTCGTGCGCCACCACCACAGCCAAGGCTTGTCGGGCCGGCTGATGAAAGTGGATGAGCTCTTCCACCCCAACACTTACGAGAGCTACAGCATTTGAACGCCAGCCTGTTGGGCGTCAGCGCCACGATGTTGGCTTTGGGCGCGCTGATCTTCATCGCCGGTGGCGTGGTCAAGGGCATGTTGGGCATCGGCCTGCCGCTGGTGCTGGTGCCGCTGCTTTCGCTGGGCATGCCGGCCACGCGGGCCATCGCCACCGTTGCCGTGCCGGTGCTGCTGAGCAATGGCTGGCAGGCCTACGACACCGGTTTTTCCTGGGCCGGCGTGCGGCGTTTTCTGCCGCTGATTGCCACCCTGCTGGTGGCCACCCTGATCACCGTGCCGATGACGTTGGCCATGTCGGAAGCCACGCTGCGCACTTCGATGGCCGTGGTGCTGCTGATGGCCGTGACGCTGATCGCGCTGCCGCTGCACCTGCGCGTGCCGCCGTCGCAGGAACGCTGGTGGAGCGCCGGAGTGGGCGTGCTGTCGGGACTGATGGGCGGTGTGTCCTCGCTGACCGGACCCATCATCATCAGCTACATGGTCAGCCTGCGGCTGCCGCGCGAAGTCTTCGTCGGCACCATCAGCGTGATCTACCTGGCCGGCGCCATACCGCTCTACGGCTCGATGGCCGCGCACGGCCGCATCACGCTGCACGACGTGGCGCTGTCGGCGTTGGCACTGCTGCCGATGGCGCTGGGCCTGCGATGGGGAAAATGGTTGCGCGGCAAACTCAGTGAAGTGTTGTTCCGCCGTGTGCTGCTGGGCTTTCTGGTGCTGGTGGCTATCAGCCTGATCTTCAAATGAGCCAACCGGAAATCTGACCATGTTCGACACGAACGAAAACCTGCAGAACGAAGGCTTGAAGGCGGCCCTGGCGCGCAATGTGCGCGACGCGCTGAAGGAAGACATCGGCCGGGGCGACTGGACCGCCATGCTGGTGCCGGCCAACCGCCGTGTCACCGGGCGCGTCATCGCCAAGGAAGCCGCCGTGATTTGCGGCCGCCCGTGGTTCGATGCCTGCGTGCTGGCGCTGGACGCGACGGCCTGCGTCACCTGGGCCGTCAGCGAAGGCAGCGCCGTGAACGTCGGCACCGAGGTCTGCCAGATCGAAGGCGACGCCCGTGCCCTGCTCAGTGCCGAGCGGCCTGCACTGAACTTTCTGCAGACGCTGTCGGCCGTGGCCACCGTGACGCGGCAATACGTGGACGCCATCGCCGGCCTGTCGCCCAACCCCAAGGGCTGCGCGGTGCTGGACACCCGCAAGACTCTGCCCGGCCTGCGCCAGGCGCAGAAATACGCGGTTCGCACCGGCGGCGGCAAGAACCACCGCATGGCGCTGTGGGACGGCATCCTGATCAAGGAAAACCACATCGCAGCGGCCGGTGGCATCGCGCCCGCGCTGGCTGCCGCCTTCGCGCTGGACTCGGGCGTCATCGTGCAGATCGAAGTCGAAAGCGTCGAAGAAATGCAGGCTGCGCTGGCCGCCGGCGCCGAACACATCCTGCTGGACGATTTCTCGCTGGCCGACATGCACCGCGCCTTCGCCGTGAACGCCGCCATGGACCATCCGGCGGTGCTGGAAGTCTCGGGCGGGGTGAACCTGGACAGCATCCGCGAGATCGCGAAAACCGGCGTGGACCGCATCAGCGTGGGCAAGCTGACCAAAGATGTGCGGGCCGTCGATCTGTCCTGGCGCATCAACGCCTGACCCCCATGGCCAGCCGGCGACCGACAGCCGCCGAACGCGAAGCCGAAATCGCGCAGCGTGCGCTGCACCACTGGCGCGAGGCGGTGCCCGACGACCGCATCGCCCACCTTGTCAAAGACGCGATGCGCGGCCTGCACCGCGCGCTGCAAACCC
The DNA here is from genome assembly GCA_043750435.1 of Betaproteobacteria bacterium. Taxonomy (GTDB): domain Bacteria; phylum Pseudomonadota; class Gammaproteobacteria; order Burkholderiales; family Burkholderiaceae_C; genus Rubrivivax. The sequence goes on from JAYVBO010000187.1 coordinate 3,298, forward strand.
GGCTGGCCCAGCACGGCGTGCAGCCGGGGCACTGGGTTTTTCTGCGCGTGCTGTGGCTGCGCGACGGGCTGACGCAGCGTGAACTGAGCATCGAAGCCGGCGTGATGGAACCCACCACCGCCGTCGCGCTGCGCGCAATGGAAGCGCTGGGCTACGTGACGCTGGAACACCGCGAAGGCAACCGCAAGAACCGCTACGTGACGCTGACACCGCTGGGCCGCAAACTGCAGAAGGCGCTGGTGCCGCTGGCAGTGGAAGTCAACACGCTGGCGCTGCAGGGCCTGAGCGCCACCGACATCGCCACCACACGGCGCGCGCTGTTGGCGATGATCGATAACCTGGCGCAAGACGCCACCTGATCCTGGAGCCGCCCTTGGACGACACCGACCGCGATCTGATTGCTCTGCTGCGCAAGGACGCGCGCACCAACGTGGCCACGCTGGCGGCCAAGCTGGGCGTGTCGCGCGGCACCGTCACCAACCGGCTGCGCAAGCTGGAAGACGAGCACGTCATCGTCGGCTACGGCGTGCGCCTGCGGCCCGACGCCGAACCCGACCGCATCCGCGCCTGGATGGGCGTGCTGGTGGACGGCAACCAGACCCGCGCGGTGATGGCCAGCCTGCTGGGCGAACCCGGCGTGGCAGCCCTGCACGACACCAACGGCCGCTGGGACTTGCTGGCCGAATTGCAGGCCGGCTCGAACGCCGAGTTGTC
>JAYVBO010000188.1:0-1690 GCA_043750435.1 Betaproteobacteria bacterium
AGCGCTGCGGCTCGCCGGTCGGGCTGGCGAAGTCGGCCCACGGGTAGATGCTGGCCGGCAGCGGCGCGGTCAGCCGCCAGTCAAAGGGCACGCCAAACACCGCGCCGGCATTCAGGCTGGCGGGCTGGGGGCGGGTGGCGACATCAAACATGCAGCCAGTGTCTTGAAACAGCCGGCTGGCGTAATGGTGAAACAGTTCACCAGCCGGGCTTCAAACGGGCTTTGAAAGCTAGTTGTTCAGCCCGGTGACCACGCCGGTTTCGTTGTGGGTGTGACCGTCGATCTGCTTGCCGGCCGCCGTCACGCCAGCGCCTGTGATGCGGCCTGTCACGCCCAGGGTGCCGCTGGCCGTCATGACGGGCGTATTGATCTCGACCTTGACCGCTGCGTTGATCTTCAGCGTGTCGCAGCTCACCTCGACCAGCTTGCCGGCGCGCAGCGTCACGCTGTGGCCTTCTTTGTGCCACACGCTGACCTCATAGGCCGCCAGGCGCGGCCGCTCAGCGATGCGGTCCAGGCGCAGCACGATGGTGTGGCCGCCCACGGTGATCGCCAGGCCCTGGCCATCGACCGGGTTGGCCGCGTAGCCGTAGTCCTGGAAGCGTTCGGCGTCGTCTTTGGCGTCGTTTTCCAGCGCCTCGACGCGCAGGCTCTGCACCAGGCCTTCCTTCAGGCTGCGCATGCGCGCCCGGCGCAGAAAGACGGCGCTGCTCATCGCCCGCCGCCCTGCGCACCATCAGTCGGGCCGCGCGGGTGGTTGGTGGTGTTGCCCTTGTTGCCGAAGTTGCGGCGTATCACTTTGGTCTTCAGCGGCGCGGTGTCATAGGCCTCAATCGGCCGCACCGTCAGCTCGGTCACATCGCCTTCTTTCAGGTCGCAGTGCCGACGCACCGCGCAGATCAGCCACTCGGCGCCGTCCAGGCCGGCCACATCGTCATAGATGGCGACACGTTGATTCAACGGCCATGGCTTGCCCTCATGCGTCCAGCCTTCCACCGTGTACCTGAAGCCGTAGGCGTGGCCACGCCGCACGCGGGCGGTGTGTTTCACCAGCGTCTCCAGTTCGGCCTGGGTGGTGTTGCCATCGGCATTGATCACCAGCGGCAGGTAGCGCGTCACTTCCGGGTCGGTGGATCTGGCTTTTAGCCCACGGCTCACTTCAAAGTCACTGCTGCAGTTCTGCTGGCCGTAGACGATGTATTCGCTGTGGCGCTGCTCGTCGGAGCCGATGCCTTCCATGCTGATCACGTTGCTGCCGCGCCTGATGGCGCCGCCAAATTTCAGCGTGCCGGCCTTGGTCAGCAGCAGCCGGCCCTCGTCGTCGCGCGTCACCAACACCCCGCGCAGCCGCGCCGCCCGCGCCAGCGCATCGACCACCGATTCACCGTGGCTCAGCTTGAAGTCCACCAGCGGCGCGCCCAGGTCGGCTTCGACCTTTACCTCAATGCCGTAGGGCGCGAGCAGATCCTTGGCCACCTGGTCGAGCCTGGCATTGCGCCACTGCCCGCCCTTGTGAATCGCCGAGCAGCGCACCAGGTCGCCGGTGCGGTCGCGCCCGGTGATGCGGTAGCCGCAATCATCGCGCCGGTAAAACGGCTCGGCCGCCAGCACATAGCCGGTGATGACCTTGGTGCCGCCTATGCGCACCGTCACCGCGTCCTGACGCTTGATGGCCGGCGGCTGGCCGGGA
>JAYVBO010000189.1:0-1690 GCA_043750435.1 Betaproteobacteria bacterium
TGCAGACGGTGCTGAAGGCCGTGTTGGTCGGCTGGTTGCTGGGCTCGGGCCTGGGCTTCGCGGTCGGCGTCGCCATCGACCGCCTGCCCTTTTTGCAACGTGGCCTGTTGCCGGTGGCTTCACTGACCAGCACCATCCCGTTGGTGGCGGTGGCGCCCATCATGGTCATGTGGTTCGGCTTCGAGTGGCCGTCGAAAGCCGCCGTGGTGGTGCTGATGACCTTCTTTCCCACGTTGGTGGCCACGCTGGCCGGCCTGCAGGCGGCCGGCCGCATCGAACGCGAACTGATGCACAGCTACGCCGCCAGCTACGGCCGCACCTTGCTGGACTTGCGCCTGCCTTGTGCCGTGCCGCACATCGTCAGCGCGCTGAAGGTGAATGCGGCGCTGGCCATGATCGGCGCCATCGTGGCCGAGTTCTTCGGCTCGCCCACCGTGGGCCTGGGTTTTCGCATCAGCACCGAGGCCGCCAAGATGAACCTGTCGCTGGTCTGGGGCGCCATCGTGGTCGCCGCCGTCAGCGGTTCGGCGGCCTATACCTTGCTCGTCAGGCTGGAGCGCCGGCTGGCCTTCTGGCACCCTTCCGTACGCCGTTCATGACCCGTTCACTTCACCCCCCGAGGAGCCCACGATGATGAAGAAGCTGATCGCCGCTGCAGCGGCCACCCTGTTGCTGGCCGGCATGGCCCACGCCGCCGACAAGTTCACCGTGCAGTTGAAGTGGGTGCCGCAAGCCCAGTTCGCCGGTTATTACGTGGCCGCCGCCAAGGGCTACTACAAGGACGAAGGCCTGGACGTGACCATCAAGCCGGGCGGCCCCGACGTGAGCCCGGTGCAGGTGCTGGCCGGCAACGGTGCCGACGCCATCGTCAACTGGATGCCTGACGCGCTGGCTGCGCGGGAAGCCGGCGTGCCGCTGGTCAACATCGCGCAGATCTTCAACCAAAGCGGCCTGATGCTGACCTGCAAAAAGTCCAGCGGGGTGTCCAAGCCGGCTGACTTGAAAGGCAAGACCCTCGGCGTCTGGTTCGGTGGCAACGAGTACCCCTTCCTGAACTGGATGACCAAGCTCGGCCTCAAGCCCGACACCGACATCAAGGTGCTGAAGCAGGGCTTCAACGTGGACCCGCTGTTGCAGAACCAGGCCGCCTGCATCAGCACCATGATCTACAACGAGTACTGGCAGGTGGTGGACGCCGGCGTGAAGGAAGCCGACCTCGTCACCTTCTTCTACGAAAAACAAGGCGTGGCCTCATTGGAAGACGGCCTCTACGTGCTGGAGAGCAAGCTGAAAGATCCGGCCTTCGTCGCACGCAGCGCCAAGTTCTTGCGCGCCACGCTGAAGGGCTGGAACGACGCCGTGAAAGACCCGGCCGGTGCGGCCAAGATCGTGGTGGCGGCCGACCCTTCGGGCAGCGCCACCGTGAAGGTGCAGCAGCGCCAGATGGAAAACGTGGCCAAGCTGATCACCACCGCCCACACCGCGAAGCTGGGCTATCTGGACCCCATCGCTTATGAGCGCACGGTGAAAGTGTTGATGGCCGGCGGCAGTTCGCCGGTGATCAAGAAGGATCCGGGCAAGGCCGCCTACACCCATGCGGTGTGGGAAGCGGCGACCAAGAAGTAAGGGCGCTGTTGGCCGCGGCCGAACAGGGTCCTGTCGCGAATGGGCGCCGCGTTGATGGTGACCT
>JAYVBO010000190.1:0-3980 GCA_043750435.1 Betaproteobacteria bacterium
TGACCCGGCGGCCTGGCCGCTGGGCCGCGCCATTGCGCAGATCGCCGGTGTGTATGTGCTGGCCGAAAACGCCCACGGCCTGATCGTCGTGGACATGCACGCCGCGCACGAACGCATCGTCTACGAAAAGCTCAAGCGCGACGCGGCCCACAGCGCCGCGCTGCCCGCGCAGCCGCTGCTGATACCGCAGCGCTTCGCGGCCACGGCCGCTGAGATCGCCACCGTCGAAGCCGAAGCCGAGGCGCTGCAGGCGCTGGGGCTGGACGTGGGCGTGCTGTCGGCCACCACGCTGGTGGTGCGCAGCCGCCCGGCCGCGCTGCCCGACGCCGACCTGGCCGAACTGACGCGCTCGGTGCTGGCCGAATTGCAGGAAGCCGGCGCCAGCCGCGTGGTGCAGCGGGCACGCGACGACATTCTGGCCACCATGGCCTGCCACGGCGCCGTGCGCGCCAACCGCCGGCTGAACCTGGACGAGATGAACGCCTTGCTGCGCGAGATGGAAGCCACTGACCGCGCCGACACCTGCAACCACGGCCGGCCGACCTGGCGCCAGGTCACGATGAAGGAACTGGACGGGCTGTTTCTGCGCGGCCGCTGAGCCGTGGCCCCGCGCACGCGCATCGCTATCATGCGCCGCCAGCCGTCGCCTGTCGCCGCGACGCGTCCACGTCCACGAGGCCCATCATCGACCCGCAACTCGTCAGCCAGCTTCGCATCGACAAGTCCCAGCGTGACGACGATGCCCCCGGGGGGCGCCGCTGGCTGTGGCTGGCACTCGTTCTGGTGGCGCTGGCCGGTGCGGCGGCCGGCGCTTGGTGGTGGTTCACCCACCAGCCCGTGCCGGTGCAGACGGTGATGGCCAAGTCCAGCAGCACACGCGGCGTGGCCGGCGCGGTGCTGCAAGGCACCGGCTACGTCACGGCGAAGCGCCAGGCCACGGTGTCCACCCAGATCACCGGCACGCTGACCCAGGTGCTGATCGAAGAAGGCGACACGGTCAAGGCCGGCCAGGTGCTGGCCCGGCTGGACGACAGCGCCTTGCGCGCCGCACTGAATGCCGCGGCGGCCAACACCGAGGCGGTGGCTGCCCAGGTGCGGCAACTGCAGGCCCAGGTGGCGCAGGCCGAAGCCGACGCCCGGCGCACCGCCGAACTGGCCGCCAGCGGCGTGCTGTCCAAGCAGGCGGCCGAGCAATCGCGCACCGGCTTGGCCACGCTGACGGCCCAGCTCGAGGCCAGTCGCAAGGCGGCTGAAGCCTCGCGCGCACAGCTCGTGCAGGCCCAGGTCAACTTCGACTACAGCGTGGTGCGTGCGCCCTTTGCCGGCGTCATCACCGCCAAGTCGGCCCAGGTGGGCGAGATCGTTTCGCCGCTTTCGGCCGGCGGCGGCTTCACCCGCACCGGCGTGGGCACCATCGTGGACATGGATTCGCTGGAAGTCGAGGTCGACGTCAACGAGGCCTACATCGCCCAGGTGCTGCCGAGCATGCGCGTTGAAGCTGTGCTCAGCGCCTACCCGGACTGGCGCGTGCCCTCGCACGTCATCGCCGTCATCCCCACCGCCGACCGCGGCCGCGCGACCGTGAAGGTGCGCATCGCGCTGGAACAAAAAGACCCGCGCATCCTGCCCAATATGGGCGTGCGCGTGGCCTTTCTGGCCAAGGATGCAAAGGCGGACCCCAGCCAGCCGGCCGTGCCCGTCGGCGTGCTGCTGCCGCCTGCGGCCGTGGTGCAGCGCGACGGCGTTAGCGTCGTCTTCATCGTGGCCGACGGCCGTGCCCAGCAGCGCCAGGTCACGGCCGCCGCGCAGCCCTACCAAGGACTGACCCTGCTGACCCAGGGCCTGGTGGCCGGCGACCCGGTGGTGGCCGCGCCGCCCGACACCTTGCGCGACGGCATGGCCGTGAGTCTGGCGCCCGCCGCACCCTGAATTTCCTTCGCACCACCCGTTCCAAGGAGCCAGCCCCATGACGACCCCCTTGATCGAGATTCGCGGCCTGGCCAAGGTCTACCAACGTGGCAAGCAACAGGTCGAGGTGCTGCACCAGCTGGACCTGGACGTGCCGGCCGGCGACTTCCTGGCGCTGATGGGCCCATCGGGTTCGGGCAAGACGACCTTGCTGAACTTGCTGGGCGGGTTGGACAAGCCCAGCAGCGGCTCCATCAGCGTGGGCGGCCAGCGCATCGACCAACTCGGCGCCGGGGCGTTGGCGCGCTGGCGCGCGGCCCAGGTCGGCTATGTCTTCCAGTTCTACAACCTGATGCCCATGCTGACGGCGCAGCGCAATGTGGAACTGCCGCTGCTGCTGACCAAGCTGTCAGCGGCCGAACGCAAGCAGCGCGCAGCCATCGCGCTGGAACTGGTGGGCCTGACCGACCGCGCCACGCACAAGCCGGGCGAGTTGTCGGGCGGCCAGCAGCAGCGTGTGTCCATCGCGCGGGCCATCGTCTCCGACCCCACCTTGCTGGTCTGCGACGAACCCACCGGCGACCTCGACCGCCAGTCGGCCGAAGACGTGCTGGCCCTGCTGGAACTGCTGAACCGCGAACACGGCAAGACCATCCTGATGGTCACCCACGACCCGCGCGCAGCCAGCCACGCCAAGCGCGTGCTGCACCTGGACAAGGGCGCTTTGGTGCCAGAGACCGTGGCAGCCTGACCGCGCCGGACACCACCGCAGAAAGGTCGCACCATGAAATACCTGCACCTGGTCTGGGCTTCGCTGTTTCGGCGCAAGACCCGCACCTTTTTGACGCTTGTGTCCATCATCGCGGCCTTCTTGCTGTTCGGCCTGCTGGACGCGGTGCGCACCTCGTTTGCCCAGGCCGGCCAGTCGGCCAACGGCGCGCAGCGCTTGCAAACCAGCGCCAAGCTGTCCTTCATTCAATTGCTGCCGGCTTCACTGCAAAGCCAGATCGAACAACTGCCCGGCGTCGACAAGGTCAGCTTTGCCAACTGGTTTGGCGGTGCCTACCAAGAGGCGCGCAACCAGGTCGTCAGCTTTGCCGTAGCGCCCAATTACCTGGACCTGTTCCCCGAGATGGAAGTCAGCGCCGCAGCGCGCAAGGCCTTCAATGAAACGGCCAGCGGCGTGCTGGTGGGCGATCAGTTGATGCAGCGTTTCAACTGGAAGGTCGGCCAGCGTTTGCCGCTGCAATCCACCATCTTCCCGGACAAGAACGGCAGCAAGGACTGGGCCTTCGACATCGTGGGCGTGATCAGTGCCAAAGACAAAAAGACCGGCGGTTTCTTTGGCCAGATCGTGCTCTTGAACTGGAAGACCTTCGATGACACCACGCCCTACAACCGCGGCCAGGTGGGCTGGTACGTCACGCGCTTGAAAGACGTCAGCCAGGCCGACCGCGTGGCCAAGGCCATCGACGCGCTGTCGGCCAATTCTGACCATGAAACCCGAAGCATGAGCGAGCAGGCGGCCACCGCCAACTGGATCAAGCAGATCGCCGACATCGGCCTCATCGTGGGCTCCATCATGGGCGCGGTGTTTTTCACGCTGATGCTGCTGGCCGGCAACACCATGATGCAGGCCGTGCGTGAACGGACCAGTGAACTGGCGGTGCTGAAGACCATCGGCTTCACCGACCGCAGCGTGCTGGGCATGGTGCTGGCCGAGTCGATGCTGCTCTTGCTGCTGGGTGGCGTCATCGGCCTGGCGCTGGCCACGGCCATCATCCCGGCCGTGTCGGCCGGCAGTGGCGGCATGCTGAACCTGCCCAGCCCGGGGGCCAGCAACTGGCTGCTGGGTCTGGCCTTGATGCTCGGCATCGGTGGCCTGGTCGGTGCCCTGCCGGCCTGGAGCGCCATGCGCTTGAACATCGTCGACGCGCTGCGGCGCTGATTTCCACGCTGAAGAACAGGAAACGAAGCCATGTGGATCAACCTTGCTTTGGTGCTTCTGGTGCTGGTCAGCGTGGCGGCCTGGGCGCTGATGCCAGCCTGGGGCACGCTGGCCCTGCTGCTGC
>JAYVBO010000191.1:0-3973 GCA_043750435.1 Betaproteobacteria bacterium
GCCGTAATTGGCCTGGCCAAAGTTGCCGTAGAGGCCGGTGGACGAGGTGGTCATGACCACGCGGCCGTACTTCTGCGCCCGCATCACCGGCCACACCGCGTGGGTGCAGATGGCGGCGCCCATCAGGTGCACATCAACGACCAGGCGGAAGTCGGCCATGGTCATCTTGGCGAAGCTCTTGTCGCGCAAGATGCCGGCGTTGTTGACCAGGATGTCGATGCGGCCCCAGGCCGCCAGCACGGCCTGCACCATCAGCGCCACCGCGGCTTCGTCGCTGACGGATGCGTGGTTGGCCATGGCCGTGCCGCCCGCCGCCACGATCTCGGCCACCACAGCGTCGGCCGCGCTGATTTCGCTGCCGTCTGCCTGCGCCACCGGCCGGCCGAAGTCATTGACCACCACCTTGGCGCCGCGGGCGGCCAAAGCCAGCGCGTGCTGGCGGCCCAGGCCACCGCCTGCACCGGTGACGATGGCGACCTTGTCTGTGAAATTCATGGTGTTCCTTCGGTGTGTTGATCGTGGGTCCAGGTGTCGCGCAATTCGCGTTTCAGCACCTTGCCGATGGCGCTGCGTGGCAGCTCAGTCACCAGCTTCAGCGCGCTCAGCCGCTGCGTCTTGCCCAGTTGGGCGTTGGCCCAGGCGCGCAGCGTTTCGCCGTCTTCAAGGTGGTCGGCACGGCGCACCACGAAGGCCACCGGCGTTTCGCCCCATTGCACCGAAGGCACGCCCACCACCGCCGCGTCGGCCACCGCCGGGTGGGCGCGCAGCACGGCTTCCAGGTCGCTGGGGTAGATGTTGAACCCGCCGCTGATGACCATGTCCTTGCGGCGGTCCTGCAGCACCAGGAAGCCGTCCTCGTCGAAGCGGCCGACGTCGCCGGTGCGGATGTAGCGCCGCCCCTCCAGGTCGAACCACTCGGCGGCAGCTGTCAGGTCGGGCCGGCCGTGGTAGCCGCTCATCATGCCGGGCGAACGGCCGACCACTTCGCCGCTGACCGCGCTGGCCAAGCCGGGCTCCTGCGGCAGTTCCACGCCGTCTTCGTCGATGAGGCGGATGTCGTGGCCTTCAGACGGTTGGCCCACGGTGTGCAATTTGTTCGGGTGCAGATGGGCTTGCAGGATGACCGTGCCGCCGCCTTCGGTCATGCCGTAGTACTCGGTCAGCGCGCCCGGCCAGCGGGCCAGCACGTCGGCCTTCAGTTCGGCGTGGAAGGGCGCGCTGGTGCTGAACTTGTGGCGAAAGCTGCGCAGGTCGTACTGGTCGAAATCGGGCCGCGCCATCAGGCGCTGGTACTGCACCGGCACCAGCATGGTGTGGGTGGCGCGGTGGGTCTGCGCCAGCTGCAGGTAGGCACCGGCGTCGAACTTTGGCATCAGCACCAGGCAGCCACCCAGCGCCAAGGTGGGGATGACCGAGACCAGCGTGGTGTTGCTGTACAGCGGCGTGGCGATCAAGGTGACTGCGTCGGGTGCGTAGCCCGACAGGGCCGCGCGCTGGATGTGGGCCCAGCGCATGGCGTGTGGTTGCACGATGCCTTTGGGCGTGCCGGTGGTGCCTGACGAATTGATCAGGTTGAAGGGCCAGGCCGGGTTGATTTCGACAGGCTGCGGGTGCGAACCTTCGGGCGCCAGCCAGGTGGCAAAGGCCGGCTCGCCGATTGCTTCAGACTGCGGCAAGTCCATGCGCAAGACCTGGCTGCCCGCTGGCCAATTCACGCCCATCGCGGCCACCGCGCCGTCGATGAAGGCCAGTTTCGCACCGGCATCGGCCACCATCGCGGCCAGTTGGGCCGGTGTTGAACTGGGGGCCAGCGGCGCGGCGGCCAGGCCGGCGCGCAGCGCGCCGATGAAGAGCGCCAGGTAGGCCATGCTGGACGCACCGCAAATGGCTATGCACTGCTGCGGTTGCAGGCCGTCGCGCTGCAAAGCGGCGGCGACGCGGTCGATCAGCGCGTCCAGCCCGGCGTAGCTCAGGCGCTGGTCATCGACGATGACGGCGGCCGCAGCGGGCCGCTGGGCAGCGTGCTGGGCAATCAGCGCGGGCAGGTCGCGAAAGTCTGCAGGCGGCGGGGCAGGGCAGGCGTTGTTCATGGCGGCGGTGTGCGACTGGCAGGAACGGACAGCGGGGAAGTACGGCGAAAAGTGCAGATTCTATGGACCGACAATGCGGCCCTCCGTCGCCTTCGAGACCCTGACCATGAACCTGTTGCACAACACCGCGCTCGGCTTTTGCCGCCTGAGCATCACGGCCCTGTTTCTGGCCGCCGCCTGCGCCAGCGCCGCCTGGGCCGCACCCGACGCCGCCGTCTGGTCCACCGTTCAAACGCAGAAGCAGCCGCTGCTGGAGACCCTCAAAGACCTGGTGGCCATCGAGTCGGGCAGCGGCGACCGCGAAGGTCTGGACCGTATCTCGCAGCTCATCTTCGACCGGCTGAAGGGCCTGGGCGGCGAGGTCGAATTCATCGAGCCCGGTGCCGACGTTTACCGCATGCACGACACCCCGGCCCAGATCGGCCGCATGGTCAAAGCCACCTTCAAGGGCACGGGCACGAAGAAGGTCCTGCTCATCGCGCACATGGACACCGTCTACCTGCGCGGCATGGGTGCCAAGCAGCCGTTTCGCATCGACGGCAACAAGGCCTACGGGCTGGGCATCGGCGACGACAAGGCCGGCGTGGCGGTTATCCTGCACACCCTGGCCACGCTGAAGGCGCTGAACTTCCGCGAATACGGCACGCTGACGGTGGTCATCAACGGCGACGAGGAAATCAGCTCGCCGGGCTCGCGCAGCACCTTCACCCGGCTGGGCGCCGAGCACGATCTGACCATGTCGCACGAGGGCACCAGCATCACCAGCGACCAGTTGTCGCTGGCCACCGCCGGCATCGCCGCCGTGACGCTGAAGGTCACCGGCAAGGCCAGCCACGCCGGCAGTTCGCCTGAGAGCGGGCTGAACGCCATTTACGAACTGGCGCACCAGATGCTGCAGACCAAAGATTTCAGCGACCCCTCGCGCGGCCTGAAGTTGAACTGGACGATGGTCAACGGCGGAACCAACCGCAACGTCATCCCCGCTGAAGCCACAGCCGTCGCCGATGTGCGGGTGGAGAAGCTGGCCGACTACGGCGCACTGGAAGCTCGGCTGCGTGAGACCATCAAAAAGCAACTGATCCCGGGCACCAAGGTTGACCTGGGCTTCGAGCGGCGCCGTCCGCCGCTGGAGGTGAACCCGGCGCAGATCGCGGTTGGCCGTCACGCCACGGCCATCTACGCCGAGCTGGGCAAGACCTTGAAGGTGCTGGACAGCGTGGCCGGCGGAGGCACCGACGCTGCCTTCGCGGCACTGAATACACGCAACCCGGTGCTGGAACGCTTCGGCCTGCAAAGCTTTGGCGCGCACAGCAACGACAACGAGTACGTGCTGATCGATTCCATCGAGCCGCGCCTGTACCTGGCCAGCCGCTTGATCATCGACTTTTCGCGCGGCCTGGCACGCTGAGCAGGATCCAGGCTGCAGCCTGCTCAGCGGCCGCACAATTCGCGCGCCATGCAGCCCTCTCGCACCCCCACGTTCAGTCGCCAGTCCCGCCCGTCCCGCCAGTCGCTGGCGCTGATCGGCCTGGTCGCGGCCCTGGCGCTGTCGATGGCGGGTTGCGCCACGCGTTCGGGCGACGTGCTGCCTGCGCCCGCCAACCCGGCTGACTTTGCCGGCTGGGACTGCGAGCACATCGCCGACGAACTGGACCGCGTGCAGCAGCGCGCCGCCGACCGCGCCTACGCGGTGGACGAGCGCGCCGGCAACAACATCATCGCCCTGGGCGTGGGCGTCACCATCTTCTGGCCGGCCCTGGTGGCCATGCGCAGCAACGGCCCCGACGCCGAGGCGCTGGCCCAGCTGAAGGGCCGCTACGAAGCGCTGCGCGTGGCCGCCACGAACCAGGCTTGCCCGCCGCCCGGGCTAGGCTTGTCGACGG
>JAYVBO010000192.1:0-1674 GCA_043750435.1 Betaproteobacteria bacterium
GTGTCGAAGGCCGAGCGCAGCCAGGGCTGCGCGTGCGCGTCGTCCAGGGCTTGCACGTCGAAGCGCCAGCCGGCCAATGAATCTGCGTCGCCATGCACCACGCCGACCCGACAGCCGCCAACCTGGTAACGCGCCACCATCGGCAAGTCGGCGATGAGTTGGCCCAGCGCCGGGTGGCGGGCCGCCGTCAGCTTCAGCCGCGCGTGGATGTGGTTCGACCGTTCCACCGTGTCCGCGTCAACGCTATCCGGGTAGGCGCAGCCGCAGCCCGCGTCGGCCGCCGTGGCGTGAAGTTCGGCTTCCACATTGCCCAGCGTGGCGTCGTGGGCCAGCACGCGCCGGTTGATTTCGGTGTAGCTGGCGTCGTCCACGTTGAACCAGTTGAAGTCACCGTTGAAGCACAGCCGGGGCGCCACGCTTTCCGCACTGGCCATCGCGTCGAGGGTGTCCAGCGCGGCCAGGTTGCCGTACAAACCGCCGATGACGTAGAGCGTCTGCACCTCGTAGGTGGGCGCTTGCGCGATGGCCGCTGCGCCATAGTGGTAGCGCAGCGGGCAGACCCGGCCGGGCCCGCTCATGCGGCGGTGCCCGAGCGGCCCAGGCTCACCCCGGCGCGGAAGCGCGGCGCCACCAAAGGCAGGAAGAAGCCTGCTGTGCACAGCAGCAGTCCGTACAAGTTGGTGCCCAGCAGCACGGCGTATTTGCCGCTGCCGATGGCCCACGCTGCCGGCAGCCCGTTCACGGCCAGCAGCACGCCCAGCGCGATGCCGGGCCAGAAGGCCAGGTGGAAGGACAAGGGCGAATGGCCGACGCGGCCCGAGAACATAAAGATGGGCGCCAGGCCGATGACCATGGTGCCGCTGATGGTGGTGGCCTTCAGGATGTCGGTGCCGGCAATCATCGGCAAGTTGCCCAGCAGCGCGAAGGCCACCATGGTCAACGCGCCCACGGTCATGGCCTTGGGCGAAGGCAGACGGCCGGCCAGCAGCGGCAGTTCGCGCGCCACCAGTTTGGACAGCGAGGTGAAGGTGGAATCCAGCGTGGAGCCGGCCGATGTGACCATGACAACGATCATGGCGAAATAGCCCGCCACGCCCAGGCCCCGCGCCACTTCGGCCGGCACGTTACCGCTGGCCGCCAGGCCTTCCAGCCGGGCGTGCACGCCCACCAGGCTGAAGGCGAAGATGGCCACGAAGCCCAGCACGCCGGCCACGACGAAGGCGCGCAGCATGGCCGCAGTGAACAGCAGTGCCGCACCGATGAAGCCGGCCGAGCCGCTGGCGCCGTAGTAGCCGCCGACCACGGCCGTGTTGCTCCAGACTTCATTGAACAGCCGCACCAGGATGGCCAGCGAGAACGCCAGGGCTGCGCCGCGTCCGTATTTGTGGATCAAAAAGGGCACCAGGCCGGTGGCGCCTTCCCGGGTGCGCAAGCGGTAGATAACCAGGCCTGCCACGGGGATGGACAGCCAGTAGGCCGCGTAGGCCAACCCGCCGACTACGCCATAGGTGGCGCCCAGATTGGCCGCATTGGTCACCGACTTGGCAAAGATCCAGCTGATGAAGATGCTCATCATCAGCGCCCATTCCGAAGCCGGGCGGCCCTGGTCATCGTGGCCGGTGAAGAAGCCAGCCTCGTCTTTGGAACGCGGCACGACCAGGTACATCGCGATGC
>JAYVBO010000193.1:0-1673 GCA_043750435.1 Betaproteobacteria bacterium
TCTTCGCAGCGGCAGCGCCTTCGAAGCCGAAGGCCACGCGGTCGGCCACCGGCAGCAGGCTCTTGTTCGACAGCAGCAGGCCGGCGTCGGCGTTCACCAGCATCAGCGGCTTGTTCAGCAGGCTGGCCATCAAGCCGCCGGGGAAGCAGACATAGCCGCCCATGCCCAGTACCGCGTTGGCGCCGCGCGCGTGCAGGATGCGCAAGCAATCGACGAAGGCCTTCAGCAGGCGCAGGCCGCCGGTCAGCGTGTGCAACAGGCCCTTGCCGCGCAGGCCGCTGAAGGCGATGGTGTCCAGCCGGATGCCCGTCGGCGGAACCAGCTTGTTTTCCATGCCGTGCGATGTACCCAGCCAGCTGACGCTCCAGCCGCGGCTCTGCATTTCCTGCGCGACGGCTAGGCCCGGCATGATGTGGCCGCCGGTGCCGGCTGCCATGATGACCAGGTGGCTCATGTACGGCCACCCCGCATCAGCGCCCGGTTTTCGATGTCCACGCGCAGCACGATGGCCAGCGAAATCAGGTTCATCAAGATGGCGCTGCCGCCGTAGCTCATCAAGGGCAGCGTCAGGCCTTTGGTCGGCAGCAAGCCCAGGTTCACGCCCATGTTGATGAAGGTCTGGAAGCCCATCCAGATGCCGATGCCCTGGCACAGCAGGCCGGCAAAGATGCGGTCCAGCGCGATGGCCTGGCGGCCGATGTGGAAGAGGCGCCGCGTCAACCAGAAGAAGCAGCCGATGACGGTGGCCACGCCGACGAAGCCCAGTTCTTCACCGATGACGGCGAGCAGGAAGTCGGTGTGCGCTTCGGGCAGGTAATGCAGTTTTTCCACGCTGGCTCCCAGGCCTTGGCCGAAGATTTCGCCGCGGCCCAGGGCGATCAGCGAATGCGTCAACTGGTAGCCCTTGCCCTGCGCGTACTTGGGGTTCCAGGGGTCCAGGTAGGCCAGGATGCGCTCACGGCGAAGGTCGTCGAAGTACAGGAAGACGGCGGCCGTGGCGACGACCACGATGGCCATCAAAAAGAACATGCGGGCGTTCACGCCACCCAGGAACAGGATGCCCAGGGCGATGGTGGCCACCACCATGAAGGCGCCCATGTCGGGCTCGCGCATCAGCAGCACACCCACAAAGGCCACGGCCACCACCATGGGCATCACGGCGCGGAAAAACTCTTCACGCGCGTCCATGCGGCGCACCATGTAGCCGGCCGCATACAGCGCAATCGCCAACTTGGCCAGTTCACTGGGCTGGAAGTTCATGATGCCCAGCGGGATCCAGCGGCGCGAGAAATTCACCACCTTGCCGATGCCCGGTATCAGCACCAGCACCAGCAGCACCAGCGAAACCACGAAGATCAGCGGCGCGTGCTTTTCCCAGACCGCCACGGGCACTTGCACGGTGGCCAGCGCCACCACGAAGGCGATGGCCAGCGACATCAGATGCCGCTGCAGAAAAAAGGTCGGCGAGTAGGCCGCGAACTTGGGGTTGTCGGGCAAGGCCACACTGGCCGAATAGACCATCACCACGCCCAGCAGCATCAGCGCGCCGATCACGGCGACCAAGGTCTGGTCGAAGGCCATCAGGCGCACCGGGCGGGCGCCGCCCACTTCCACCTGGTCACGCACCGGCAGCGCGCCCACGCCGTCGCGGCGGCCGGCGAACCAGCCCTTGA
>JAYVBO010000194.1:0-3957 GCA_043750435.1 Betaproteobacteria bacterium
CCAGGCCACCGGCCCGCAGGGCGTCGATCAGCAAGCCCAGGCCCCATTGGATGCAGAAAACGCCGCTGAAGATAATCAGGTTGAAGGCCGATAGGGCTCGGCCGGCCTGGTGCAGGGGGAAGGCCGCGCCCACAACAGGCTGGCTCAGGGTGATGAAGCTGGTCAGCACACACCAGGCGGCCCAGTGCAGCGCGGTGGCCGACGCACCCAGCAGCAGGATCACCACCAGCAGCACCAGCGACGCCGCCAAGCCCCAGCGCATCAGCCGCAACGCCGACACACCGGCCTGCACCAGGCGCGGCATCACGGTTCCCCACAGCATGAAAGTGAACAGCATCGCCAGGTTGATGCCCAGCAGGCCCCGCGCGGCTTCGTCGGCTGTCCAGCCGCAGACGCGTGTCAGCCAGGGCCCGGCCCACAGCGTCTGCAGGGCGATCAGGCCGCCATAGGTGACAAAGGCCAGGGGCGCCAGGCTGCGGAACAAGGGGTGGCCGACGATGTTGGCGTAGCCACCCTCGGGCGGCGCCGAGGCGGCAGCCGCCGCCCGGGGTGGGTCACGCGGCACCAGCCAGGCCAGGCCGGCCATCGCCAGCAACAGCATCGCGGCCAGCGCCCAGAACAGACCGCGCCAGCCCAGGTGGGGCAGCAGCCACTGCACGGGCACGGTGGACGCCACCATGCCGAATGAACCGGTCATCAGCATCCAGGCGTTGGCGCGCTGCTGCGCGGGCGGCGTGTAGTGTTGGCGGAAGCAGGTCAGCGCGGCCATCAGGCAGGCGCCCAGGCCCGCACCGATCAGGGCGCGGGCGACGATCAGCGCCGTGCGGTTGGGCGCCAGCGCGAAGGCACAGCAGCCCAGCACCGCCAGCGACATCATGACCAGCAGCGTGCGCCGCGGGCCGACGCGGTCCAGCGCGCGGCCCAGCGGCAGTTGCGTGGCCGCGAAGCCGAAGAAGAAGGCGCCGGCCAGCAAGCCCAGGTCGGCGGCCTGCAGGCCCAATTCAGCGCTGAATACTGGCGCCAGGGTCGCCGTGATGGCGCGCAACAGGGCCGAAAAGAAGTAGCTGAAAGCGAAGGCCAGAAAGACCACCGCCGGCGCCCGGGGTGTGGCCGTCACGGCGGGAAACGGATGGACTTGAAGTAAGCGTCGACCGCCTCTTCGGCCAGCGCTGGCCCCACCACGCTGGCCTGGAAGACCTGGGTGCCGCGCGCGAACACCAGCACCTGCATCTGCGCCGCCTGGCCGTCGGGCCGCTGCCCTTGCAAGCGCGCCCGACCGCTGCCGGGCTGAGGCGTGGCGCCGGGCACGGGCTGCGGCGCCCATGTCGCAGCCGACGGGCCGAGATTCGCTGCCGCGCCTGCTTGCAAGGCGGCCAAGGCGGGGCCCACCCGCGCCGGGTCGACCACGTCGGCATGGGCCAGCGCCCAGACCTGGTCGGCGGCACGGCACACCGTCAGCGTCAAACGCACCGGTGACCCGGCCAAGGCCACCGTGCGCTCCTGGGTGTCGGGTTTGCACGGCAACAGCAGTTGCACGCCGCTGCCGGCGGGGCGCACGTCGCGCCAGTTCAGCGTGGGCGTGCAGGCCGCCACGGTGGCCACGCCGGTCAGCAGCGCGACGCGCCAGATGGGGGAAGTCATGACCCGGATTATCCCGACCGCTGCCAGACAATCGCGCCATGCCTGTAGCCCCCACTCCTGCGGCCACGCTGCCGCCCGCTTCGCCCCTGCCCCCTGGCGCCCTGACCGGCGTGCGCGTGCTCGACCTGTCGCGCGTGCTGGCCGGCCCGTGGTGCACGCAGACCCTGGCCGACCTGGGCGCCGAGGTCATCAAGATCGAACGCCCGCCCAGCAGCAACCACCCCGGCGGCGACGACACGCGCGGCTGGGGCCCGCCCTTCCTGCCCGACCGCGATGGCCGCGACACCGCCGAAGCCGCCTACTTCCTGGGCGCCAACCGCAACAAGCGTTCCGTCACCATCGACATTGCCCACCCGGAAGGCCAGGCCTTGGTGCGCCGGCTGGCGGCCGACTGCGACGTGCTGGTCGAGAACTACAAGGTCGGCGACATGGCGCGCTACGGCCTGGACGCCACCACGCTGCGCGGGCTGTTTCCGCGCCTGGTCTACTGCTCCATCACCGGCTACGGCCAGACCGGCCCTTACGCCGCCAACGCCGGCTACGACTACGCCGTGCAGGGTATGGGCGGCCTAATGAGCGTGACCGGCGAGCGCGACGACCGCCCGGGCGGCGGGCCGCAAAAAGTGGGCGTGGCGGTGGCCGACCTGTTCACCGGCATGTACGCCACGGTGGCCATCCTGGCGGCGCTGCGCCACCGCGACCTGAGCGGCGAAGGCCAGGTCGTCGACATGGCCCTGCTCGACACCCAGGTCGCCATGCTGGCCAACCTGGGCGCCAACTACCTGGTCACCGGTGTGGCGCCCAAGCGGGCCGGCAACGCCCACCAGAACATCGTGCCCTACCAAGTCTTCGAAGTGGCTGATGGCCACCTGATCCTGGCCGTCGGCAACGACGCGCAGTTCGAGCGCTTCTGTGCCGAGGCCGGCTGCCCCGAACTGGCTGCCGACCCGCGCTATGCGCAGAACGCCAACCGCGTGCGCCACCGCGAGACCCTGGTCCCCCAACTGGCCGAACGCCTGCTCAGCCGCAGCCGGGCCGATTGGCTGGCCGCGCTGGACGCCGCCAAAGTGCCCTGCGGGCCGATCAACGACCTGGCCGATGTGTTCGCCGACCCCCAGGTCATCGCCCGCAACATGACGGCCCAGGTGGCCCATCCGCACAACGACGCGCTGCGCCTGGTGGCCAGCCCGATGAAGCTGTCAGCCACTCCGGTGACGCTGCGCCGCGCACCGCCGCTGCTGGGCCAGCACACCGACGAGGTGCTGGCCGAATCCGGCCTGGACGGCGCCGAGCGGGCGCGGCTGCGGGCGCTGGGCGTCATCGGCTGATGCGCCGGCCGCTGGTCTGAGCAACAAGTCGCAACAAGTGCGCCGGCCAGGCCGCTGACCCCGAAATCGGGGGTGGCGTTGGCGGCGGCCAGCCCGCAACCTTCGCGCCTTGCGGGCGCAGGTTGAGCTTCAGAAGGCCGCGCCAAAACAGAAACAGGGCCCACAGACCGAGGCCCGAACGCCGGCATGCCGGCGCGTTGGAGTACCGCCCTATGAACCTTTCAGACCTTGCGCAGGCACCGTCGCGGACGGCCGCGCGGACGGCCCGCCAACTGGCATTTGCAGCGGCCCAGGCCGATACCCCAGTCGCGGCCGATCTCGACCCGCAAGCCTTGCTCGCCCAGGTGGGCGGCGAAGTGGCCCGCACCCTGTCGTCGGCGCTGGAACGCGTGAGCACGTTGATCGCCACCGGCCAGATCGACCGCGACGGCCTGCGCGCCTTGCGCGAGGAAATCGACGCCGCCCGGCGCGCCAGCATCATGGGCCAGCAATGGGCGCGCCTGTCCGACAGCAACCTGCAGCCGGCACATCAACATGTAGACCTGACCGCGCTGTTGCGCGAGGCGCTGACCCAGCGCCACCGCGAGACCCAGGCTCGGGGGTTGGAAATCAAGCAGGCCCTGGCCGAAGTGGCGCTGGAGAGCGACGCCGCGCTGGTGTTTTCACTGATCGAAACGATGCTGGACTGGACCTTGGAACACGCCCGTTCGCGCGCCGTGTTCCGGCTGGAAAGCAAGAGCCTGCCGGCCCACGCCCGGCTCACCTGCGCCTTCCTGCGCCGCAATCCCAACCCCGCGCGCCGGCACGGGCCGGACCCCATCCACATCGGCGGCCAACCGGATCTGGAAGACCCGGCATTGAACACCGTGGCCTGGCGCCTGCTGCAGCAGACCGCTGCGGTGCTGGGCCTGGGCCTGAAACGCCGGGACACGGGCGAGCGCTGCGAACTGCGGCTGCACTTTCCCAGCACCGTGGCTGCCGTGGCGGC
>JAYVBO010000195.1:0-1671 GCA_043750435.1 Betaproteobacteria bacterium
CAGCCTTCGCGGCTGCTGGCCAGCACCAGCACGTCGGCGGCGCTGTACCAGCGCGGCAGTTCGGTTTGAGGCAACGAGCCGGTCAGCGTCACGCGGTCGGCCACGCCCAGTTGCCGCGCCAGCGCTTCGAGCCGGGCCCTTTCGACGCCTTCGCCGACGATGACAGCGCGCGCATGCGGGTGCTGCAGCAGCAGGGCCGCCAGCGCTTCGATGACCAGGTGGTGGCCCTTGCGTTCGATCAGATGCCCGACCGACAGCAGCAGCGGCCCCTGCCCGGCTTGCAGGCCGACCCGGGCGCGCAATTCGGGCGCGGCCACGCGCTGGAAGCGCTGCAGGTCGACGCCGTTGCGCATGACGTGCAATTTATGCGGATCGACATGCAGGCCGCGCAGCACATCTACCAGTGCCTTGCACACGCCGATGGACGCCTGCGCCTGCTGCGCGGCCCACAAGATCATGCGGCGTGGCCAGGCGTATTGCGTGATCAGGTTCAGGTCGGTGCCGCGCGCGGTGATGGCCAGCGGCTTCTTGAAGTGGCGCGCCAGCCAGGCCGCGGCCACGCCGTCGGGGTAGTAGTAGTGGGCGTCGATGACGTCGAAATCAAACCCTTCACGCTGCAGTTTTCGGATGGGCGCAATGCTGGCCAGCGCCAGCAGCAGCGGCGCCAGGGTCATGCCGATCTTGGGCAGCAGCGGGTAGCGTGGGTGCGTGACTTGGATGCCGTTGCGCGTTTCTTGCGCCGGCGTGGCGGCCATGCGGGCCTGTTCACCGAAGCGTGGGTTCGTGAACGGGAACCAGGGCACAGGGGCCAGCACGCGCACATCGACTTCGCCCGTCTTCAGCAGTTCGCGCAGGCGCGTCTCGACGAAGATGCCGTGGCTGGGCCGCGACGCGCTGGGGTAGAGCGTCGAAAACAAGAGCACGCGTACCGGTTGAGTCATGGCAGGCGCAGTCTAGGCATGCACCGACGACACCGGTGCCCGCGCGGCGGCGGCCGGCGCCGGCTGGCCGGCGCGCAGGCAGATCTGCTCGAAGGCCTGCGCCGCCACGCGGTGGCCATAGCGGCTTTCGACCTGCTCGCGCGCGGCCTGCGACAGTGCCTGCCGCAGCGCAGCGTCTTTGAACAGGCGCAGCACGGCGGCGGCCTGGTCGGCGGCGCTGTTGGCCAGCAGATAGTGTTCACCGGGCGTGACGCCCAGGCCTTCGATGCCGATGGCCGTGGACAACAGCGGGCAGCCCATGGCCATGGCTTCGAACGCCTTGATGCGTGTGCCTCCGCCCACCCGCAAAGGTATGACGAAAGCCTGGGCCGCGCGCACATAGGGGCGCACGTCGTCCACGAAGCCGGTGAAGCTGACACCCGCCACGCCTTCGGCCTCACGCAGCAGCGCCGCAGGTGGGTGGCGGCCGACGACGGTGAAGCGCGCGTCGTGGCGCTTTTCCAGCACCAGCGGCCAGACGTCGGACAGGAAGAAGCGCACGCCGTCCACGTTGGCCGCCCAGTCCATCGAGCCGGTGAAAACCGCCGTGGGTGGCTGTTCGGCCGTCGGCGCAACAGGCGCCTGCCAGGAGAAGAAATCGAGGTCGACGCCGGTCGGGATGACCTGCGGGTGGGCCACAGCGTAGGCCGCGCTGAACTGCTGCCCGTCGCGTTCGGACACCGCGATCACG
>JAYVBO010000196.1:0-1671 GCA_043750435.1 Betaproteobacteria bacterium
CCAGGGCATCGCCAAGACCGACAGGCTGAACCAGGACCTGGGCCAGGCCGCCTGCTCAGGTCCCAACCCGCCGCCTGACGCCGTGGCCGAGAAGATCCAGGCCGAGGCCCTGGCCAGCGTGAAGTGGCCTGAAGGCGGTCGCTACATCGGCGACTGGCGCGAAGGCGAAAAGCTGGCGCAAAACGGCCGCGGCATGACCTGGACGGACAGCAGCGCGGCACCCACCGCCAACGGCGCGCAGTGCTACAACTGCCACGAGATTGACAAAAAGGAAATCTCTGCCGGCAACATCGGCCCCAGCCTGTGGAACTACGGCAAGACGCGCGGTGTCACCGACGTCACCAACCCCAATTCGGCGCCCATCATCCAGTACACCTGGACCAAGATGTGGAACAGCAAGTCGTATGCGGCCTGCTCGAACATGCCGCGTTTCGGGCATGCCAAGCTGCTGAATGAAAAGCAGCTCAGCGACGTGATGGCCCTCTTGCTGGACCCGAATTCGCCGGTCAACAAGTAAGTTCAACGCAGCAGGCTCTGCCAGCCCTGCCCAGACCCGCACACAGGCGGGTTTGTTTTCTGGCTCTATATTGCTGATTGCCGAATCATGAATCTTTCCAAACGCGACTTCATGCAGGTGCTGGCTTCGGCCTCGGCAGCGGGCATGGCCCTGGGGCGCTACGCCGACGCCGACGCGGCCAGCGCCGAGCAGGGCCTGTACGACCTACAGCCCTTCGGCAATGTGTCCCTGCTGCACATGACCGACTGCCACGCGCAGCTCAAGCCCATCCACTTTCGCGAACCCAGCGTCAATCTGGGACTGGGCAGCATGCGGGGCCAGTCGCCGCACCTGGTGGGTGAACATTTGCTGAAAGCCGCCGGCATCCGCCCGGGCACGGCCATGGCGCATGCCGTCACCTACCTGGACTTCGACAAGGCGGCGCGGCGCTATGGCAAGGTGGGCGGCTTCGCGCACTTGGCCACGCTGGTCAAGCGCCTGAAGGCCAGCCGCCCAGGCGCGCTGCTGCTGGACGGTGGCGACACCTGGCAGGGTTCGGCCACTTCGCTGTGGACCAACGCGCAAGACATGGTGGACGCCAGCAAGTTGCTGGGCGTGGACGTGATGACGGGCCACTGGGAATTCACCTATGGCATGGACCGGGTCAAGGAAATCGTCGAAAAGGATTTCAAGGGTCAAATTGAGTTTCTGGCGCAGAACATCAAGACCAATGACTTCGGTGATCCGGTGTTCAAGCCGTACACGCTGCGCAACATCAACGGCGTCAGCGTGGCCATCATCGGCCAGGCCTTCCCCTACACACCCATCGCCAACCCGCGCTACCTGGTTGCCGACTGGGCCTTCGGCATCCAGGAAGAGACGATGCAGAAAGCGGTGGACGAAGTGCGCGGCAAGGGCGCGCAGTTGGTGCTGCTGCTGTCGCACAACGGCATGGACGTGGACCTGAAGATGGCCAGCCGCGTGCGCGGCATCGACGCCATCTTCGGCGGCCACACCCACGACGGCGTGCCAGTGGCCGTGCCGGTGAAGAACGCCGGCGGCACCACGCTGGTCACCAACGCCGGCAGCAACAGCAAGTTCCTGGGCGTGATGGACTTCGACGTGAAGGGCGGCAAGCTGGTCGACTTCCGCTACCGCCTGCTGCCCATCTTCGC
>JAYVBO010000197.1:0-1670 GCA_043750435.1 Betaproteobacteria bacterium
AAATTCGACGTCAAGGCCTTCCACGACGTGCTGCTGACCACCGGTTCGGTGCCGCTGGACGTGCTGGGCGAGGTGATGCGGCGCTGGGCGGCCGGCGCGGCGTGAAGTCACTCGGGGCCTGCGCGCCTCGCCTTCGCAACTGGCCGGGTCGAAGCGCTTTCAGCCCAAGCCGGTGGCGCTGAAAGACCTGCCGACTATCGACGCCGTGTTGGTCTCGCACGACCACTACGACCACCTCTGCTGCCCCACGGTGCGCGCGCTGGCGAAGACCCGGATTCCATTCATCACATCATTGGGCGTGGGCGCGCACCTGCAGGCCTGGGACATCGCGCCGGAGCGCATCACCGAACTGGACTGGTGGCAAAGCCACCGCCTGCCGGGCACTGAGGTTGAAGTCACGGCCGCTCCGTCGCAGCACTTCTCGGGGCGGGGTTTGAAAGACCGCAACGCCACCTTGTGGTCCGGCCTGGTCGTGCGCGGGCCGAAGCACCGCGTTTTTTTCAGCGGCGACACCGGCCTGACCGACCAGTACAGCGCCGTCCGCGAACGCCTGGGCCCGTTCGACCTGGTGATGCATGCCTGGGACGAACCGGTCGAAACACTGTTGAAGCTGGCCCCGCAGCAGGGCGTGCAACTGCTGCTGCCGCAACTGGGCCAGGTCATCGAGCCGGTGCAGGTGGACAGCGTTGTGCCGTGGTGGCGCGGCATTGAAAGCCGCGCTGCGCTGGCCGCCCCGCCGGAGCCGATGACCTGGCCCAAGGCGGCGGCCTGGCCGATGGACTGAGCGGCCTCAGGCCGCCATCGGCAAGGCCAGGCACAGGCGCGTGCCGCCACCGGCCGGCGCGGGCAGCGGCCGCAAACTGCCGCCATGCAGCACCGCCACGCGCTGCGCAATGGCCAGGCCCAGGCCGCCGATGCCGCCGGGGTTGCCGTCCGCTTTGCTGCCTGTTTCGCCATCAGCGTGACGACCCCGGCGCAGCGGCGGGTCGCGCAGCGAGCGGCCTTCCTCCAGGCGCAGTTGCAGCTCGGGCGGCAGGCCGGGGCCGCCGTCTTCCACCACGATCTGCGCTTGCCCGCCCTGGCGTTGCAGGCTGACCCGCACCGGCTGGGCACCGGCGGCGTGGCGCATGGCGTTGTCGATCAGGTTGGTCAGTGCGCGTTCGATGAGATGCAGGTCGCCGTCGAATTCCAGGCGCCCGGGCGGCGGGCCGGCCAGGGTCACGCCCGGTTCAGCGGCACCGCAGTCGAACTTCTGCACCGCGTCGGCCACCAGTTCGTCGAGGCTGAAACGTTCGCGGTGCAGCACCTGGCCGCTGGCGTTGAGCGCCGCCAGTTCGAAGAGCTGTTGCGACAGCCGCCGCACCTTATCGCTTTGCGCCAGCGCCGCCGCCAGCACGCGTTGCGGCTGTGCGGTGCCGCCGGCCAGCGCCTCCAGTTGGCCGTGCAGTGCGGTCAGCGGGGTGCGCAGATCGTGGGCCACGCTGGCCATCATTTCGCGGTGCGCTTCGGCCTGTTGTTGTTCGCGCAGCGCCTGGCGCTCAACGCGCGCGGTCAGGCCGTCGAAGGCGTGGGCGATGGCCTGCACCTCGTCGCCCAGCGGGGCGGTTGCAGCGGCGGGCAGCGCCCAGGTTCGGTCGCCCGTGCGGTCCTCTGTTCGGTCATCCGTTCGG
>JAYVBO010000198.1:0-3951 GCA_043750435.1 Betaproteobacteria bacterium
GCCGTTCATCGTCATGCTGACCGACACCTTGTCCAGCGGGATGCTGTCGAACAGGATCTTCATGTCTTCGACGCTGTCGATGGCCACGCCGGCCTTGCCGACGTCACCGGTGACGCGGGGGTGGTCGCTGTCATAGCCGCGGTGGGTGGCCAGGTCCAAGGCCACGCTGACGCCTTGCCCGCCGGCGGCCAGCGCCTGGCGGTAGAAGGCGTTGCTGTCTTCGGCGGTGGAAAAGCCGGCGTACTGGCGGATGGTCCACGGCCGCACCGTGTACATGGTGGCCTGCGGGCCGCGGACATAGGGCGCGAAGCCGGGCAGCGTGTCGGTGTGCGGCAAGCTGGCCGTGTCGGCAGCCGTGTACAGCGGCTTGACGCGTATGCCTTCGGGCGAGGTCCAACTCAGCGCGGCCACGTCTCCGTTGGGCGCAGATTTGGCGGCGGCTTTCTGCCACTGCGCCAGCGTGGCGGGCGCGAATTCGGTGAGGGGCGTAGGTGCAGACGTAGGTGTGGGGACGGTGGCGTCTGCGCTGCGTTCGGTCATTTCTTCACTCCTGGTCCACGGAACAGACCCTTGTCACCGGGCCTGTATTATGAATAATTATGAATTCAAACCTCACGCAAAGCTGACAAACCCCCTTGGTTGATTTGCCCACTTCCACCGCACCACCCAGCCTGGCCCGCCGCGCCCTCTACCAAGACGTGGCTGAACGCCTGCGCCTGCAGATTTTTGCGCGTCAGCTGGAACCCGGCAGCTGGATCGACGAGATGAAGCTGTGCGCCGAATACGGCATCAGCCGCACCCCGCTGCGTGAAGCGCTGAAGGTGCTGGCCGTGGAAGGCCTGGTGACGATGAAGGTGCGGCGTGGCGCCTATGTCACCGAAATGTCGCGTGACGATGTCGAACAGGTCTACCACCTGCTGGCCCTGCTGGAAAGCGATGCCGCCAGCACGGTGGCCCTGCGGGCCAGCCCGGCCCAGCGCGAGCAGTTGGCGCAGTTGCACGCCAGGCTGGAATCGCAGGTGCGGCGACGTGATGAATTCTTTGCCACCAACGAGCAGTTCCACATGACGCTGCTGCAGATGGCGGGCAACCGCTGGGCGCTGCAAACCGCGCTCGACCTGCGCAAGGTGATGAAGCTGAACCGCCACCATTCGCTGTTCAAGCGCGGGCGGCTGGCTGAGTCACTGGCCGAGCACCAGGCCATCATGCAGGCCATCGCCAACGGCGACGGCGCGGCGGCCGGGGCTTTGATGCGCGCCCACTTCAGCAGCGGGTTGGAAGCGGCGGCCTGAGGGCACGCGCCAACTGCGCGCACCCAAAGAAAAAGCCGCCCGAAGGCGGCTTTCCTTGTACCGAGCGCGCCCTGAGGCGCGCAACGATCACTTCTTGACGGCGTCCTTGACAGCGGCAGCAGCGTCCTTGGCGGCGCCCATGGCGTCCTTGGCAGCAGCGGCAGCGCCGCTGGCAGCGGAAGCAGCGGTGTCGGCAACGGCGGCGGCCGACGAAGCGGCGCTGGCAGCCATGTCAGCAGCCGAAGCCATGGCGGCGGGGGCCGCGACGACGGGAGCGGCGGCCGCCGGGGCTTCTTCCTTCTTGCCGCAGGCGGTCAGAGCGAAAGCAGCAATCAGGGAAGCCAAAACGATCGACTTGTTCATGTGTGTCCTCAGGAGTTATGGGTCGTGAAACGGAGCTTCTAAAGGGCGCTCCTTGCCAACGCTCAGAGTCCCGATTCAGGAAGATCATCAAGGCAAAGAAGGAAACCCTTCATCTACCTAGCCTTCAATTATAGCCCGCGCTAGGGCATTCCCTAGAGTCCGAGCGTTCTGACCGCAAATGCGGACTCTGATCGTTGCAAAACCGCATCAATGCCCTCGCGCCACTGGTGTGCGGCGCGCTCGTCGGCCTGCGCCCGACCGCGCCAGTGGACGGCGTCGATCAAGTGCACGCTGACCGCCTGGTCGGCCACCAGCAGTGTCGGAATCGCCTGCGGCCAGTCAGCCGGCACTTGCCGGCTGTCGATGGCATGCACCCAGTCGCGCCGCCAGGCGGTGAAGCGTGGGTGGCGACTGGGCAAGCCTTCGAAGTCGCGCGCCAGCAACACCAGGCTGCGCTGCGGCAAACGCAGCCAGGCGGTCAGCCTGTCCAGCGTGGCCCCGTCGTCCCAGGGCCACACCGCAAAGTCGATGTCGGCGCAGACGATGCGGCGCGCGCCCAGTTCGATGGCCGCTTCAAAGCCCCAGGCCACCGCCGCCGCAAAGCCACTGCGGCTGTCGATCACGGGCGGCGGCACGTTGCTCACGCTGCGTCCTGGCGTGCCCAGCCGGCGGCGACCCAGTCGTCCAGCAGCGCGGCGGCCGGTGCGCTGAGCCGCGCGCAGTCGGCCGCGCCCAGGGCGCGCGTGTCGGCCAGTTTGCGCATCAGGCTGGCGTCGCGCCCGCCAGCCCGCAAGGCTTCACCGTTGATGAAGACGTGGCGGTCGTCGTAGAGCATGCGGCTGCGGGCGTTCAAGCGCACGCCGCCCGGCGTGCGCGGCGCGCCCGCGTCGAACCAGACCTGCGGCTTGGGCTCGGTCAGCATTTCGCCGAAGACGCGGGCCAGCGCATCGGGTTCGGACAACTGGCGTTCCAGCGCTGCGCGGGCGAACTGCAGCAGGCCATCGGGCAAGGCGCCAGGCGTGGCCGTCGCGGGCTGTTGCGGGTCGCGGTACAGCGCTGCGGCGGCGCTTGTACCGTCATCTTCATCGCCTTCATCGGCCAGGCGCATCAGCAATTCACGCGCCAGTTCGCCGGCCGCCGGGGCGCGAAAACCGATGGAGCAGGTCATGCAGTCGCCGCTCTCGGCCACGCCATCATGGCCCCAGCCGGGCGGCAGGTAGAGCATGTCACCGGGTTCCAGCAGCCATTCCTGGGTCGGCTCGAAATGGCGCAAGAGCTTCAGCGGCGCACCTTCGACAAAGGCTGCATCTTTCACCTTGCCAACCCGCCAGCGCCGCTGGCCCTGCACCTGCAGCAGAAAAACATCGTAGGAATCGACATGCGGCCCCACGCCACCGCCCGGGCTGGCCCAGGACACCATCAGGTCGTCCAACCGCGCTGCCGGTATGAAGCGAAAGCGCGACAGCAGTTCGTGGGCCGCCGGCACATGCAGGTCCAGGCCCTGCACCAGCAGCGTCCAGCCGGGCCGCGACGCCGGCGGCAAGGCGCGACGCGGCACGGGGCCCGTGCGCACTTGCCAGGCGCCTTCGGCCCGCACCACCAGGCGCGACTCGGCGTCTTCGCTGCCCGCCAGGTCGAACAAGGCGGCGCGCGACATCGGCGGCTTGACGCCAGCCATGGCCTGGCGCACCAGCAGCGGTTTCTTCTGCCAATGCCGCTGCATGAAGGTGGCGGGGCTGATGCCGCCGAGCAGCGGCAAGGCTGCGTTCACATCCATATTCACATCCATGGCCCAGATTCTGGCGCAGGCACTGCAGGCGCCTCGCCACGGCCCTGTGCCATCATTCCTGCATGCAGATTTCAGCCCCCTGCGTCGTGAGCCTCACCTGGAAGCTCAACGACGCCCAGAACCGCCCCATCGACGAACTGAGCGAGCCCGTGGACTTTTTCTACGGCGGTGACGACCTGCTCGCCAAGGTGGAAGAAGTGTTGGCCGGCTACGAGGCCGGCGCCGACGTGCAACTGCAGTTGGAACCCGAATACGCCTTTGGCGATTACAAGGCCGAGCTGGTGTGCTTCGAAGACCGCAAGCTCTTCCCCGAGCAGTTGGAAGTCGGCATGGGTTTCGAAGGCCTGCCCAAGGGCGCAGTCACGCCCGACATGCCGGCCGACGCCATCTACCTGGTCACCGAGATCTACCCCGGCCACGTGGTGCTGGACGGCAACCACCCGCTGGCCGGCATGGCGCTGCGCCTGGACATCCAGGTGCGCGGTGTGCGTGAGGCCAGCGACGAGG
>JAYVBO010000199.1:0-3944 GCA_043750435.1 Betaproteobacteria bacterium
TCGCTGTACTCATGCGTGCCCCGCGCCGAGGTAGGCCTCGATGACCTTTTCGTTTTTCTGCACTTCGGCCGGTGTGCCTTCGGCGATCTGCTTGCCGTAGTCCAGCACGGTGACGCGGTTGCACAGGCCCATCACCAGCTTCACGTCGTGCTCGATCAGCAGAATCGTGCGGCCGTCGTTGCGGATGCTGTCTATCAATTCGCGCAGCACCACCTTCTCGGTGGCGTTCATGCCGGCGGCCGGTTCGTCCAGCGCGATCAACTTGGGGTCGGTGGCCAGCGCGCGGGCGATTTCCAGCCGCCGCTGGTCGCCATAGCTCAGGGTGCGGGCCTTGAAGTCGGCGTACTTGCTGATGCCCACGTAGTCCAGCAATTCCAGCGCGCGCTCGCGAATGGCGGCTTCTTCAGCCTTGAAGCTGGCCGTGCGGAAGACCGCGCCGACCAGGCCTGAATGGGTGCGCACGTGGCGGCCGACCATGACGTTTTCCAGCGCTGTCATCTCGGCGAACAGGCGGATGTTCTGGAAGGTGCGCGCGATGCCGGCCTTGGCCACTTCGTGTACCGCGCTGGGCTTGTAGGGTTTGCCACCCAGCTCGAAGCTGCCGCTGTCGGGCGTGTACAGGCCAGTGATGACGTTGAAGAAGGTGGTCTTGCCGGCGCCATTGGGGCCGATCAGCCCGTAGACCTGGCCGGCTTGGATGGTGACGCCCACATCGGACAGCGCCTGCAGGCCGCCGAAGCGCTTGCTGACGCCAGTGACCTTGAGTACGGTTTGTGCCATGTCGCAGTCCCTCAGTTCGCGGCCGGGCTGGTGCCGTTGGCAACGGCGGACGGCGCCGCCTTGCCGTGCTCACGCGCCGGCCACAGCCCGCGCGGGCGCGCCAGCATGATGCCGATCATGGCCAGCGCAATCAGCAGCTGGCGCAGGATGGATGCGTCCAGCCGCCCGCCGCTCAATTCCTGCAGCGGGCCGGCCACATAGCGCAGCACCTCGGGCAGAGCCGACAGCATCACCGCACCCAGGATGACGCCCGGCAGGTGGCCCATGCCACCCAGCACCACCATGGCCACGATCATCACGCTCTCTTGCAGGCTGAAGGCCTCGGGCGACACGAAGCCTTGAAAGGCCGCGAACATGGCGCCCGAAACGCCGCCGAAGCTGGCGCCCATGCCGAAGGCCAGCAGCTTCATGTTGCGGGTGTTGATGCCCATGGCCTTGGCGGCGATTTCGTCTTCGCGGATGGCCATCCAGGCGCGACCGATGCGCGAGGTTTCCAGGTGCTGGCAGACCACCACGCTGAGCACCACCAGCCCCAGGAAGAGGTAGTAGTACAGCGCCACGCTGCTGATGCGGTAGTCGCCAATTTCCAGGGCCTTGCCGAAGCTGAAGCCGAAGAGGTTCATCGAGTCGATGCGGTCCAGCCCACGCGGGCCATTCGTGATGTTGACGGGCTGTTCCAGGTTGTTCATGAAGACCCGGATGATTTCGCCGAAACCCAGGGTGACGATGGCCAGGTAGTCACCGCGCAGCTTCAGCACCGGCGCGCCCAGCAGCACGCCGGCGATGGCCGCCAAGCCAGCGGCCAGCGGCACCACGGCCCACACCGGCGTGTGCATGCCGCCGGGGAAGAGCGAGGCGATCCACGGGAAGTTCTCGATCAGGTGCGGGCTGGCCAGCAGCGCGTACATATAGGCGCCCACCGCGTAGAACGCGACATAGCCCAGGTCCAGCAGACCGGCGTAGCCGACCACGATGTTCAGGCCCAGCGCCAGCAGCACATACAGCAGGGCCAGCGCCATGATGCGCACCCAGCCCTGGCCGAATTCCTGGCCGACCAAGGGCAGCGCGATCAAGGCCAGCGCACACAGCGCGAAGACGACGAATTTGTTTTTCATGTTGCGGCCTTCTTCAAGCGCGGTCGGCCACGCGTTCACCCAGCAGGCCGGCAGGCCTCAGGGTCAGCACCAGGATCAGCGCCGCGAAGGCGAAGATGTCGGCGTACTGGCTGCCCAACACGCCCCCGGTCAGCGCGCCCAGATAGCCCGCGCCCAGCGCTTCCACCAGGCCCAGCAGCACCCCACCGACCACTGCGCCAGCCAGGTTGCCGATGCCGCCCAGCACCGCCGCCGTGAAGGCTTTCAGGCCCGGCAGAAAGCCCATGCTGTGCTGCACGGTGCCGTAGTTGGCGGCCCACATCACACCGGCCACGGCCGCCAGCGCCGCACCGATGACAAAGGTGGCCGAGATGACCATGTCGGGCCGCACGCCCATCAGGGCGGCTACCCGCGGGTTCTCGGCGGTGGCCCGCATGGCACGGCCCAGCTTGGTGCGGTTGACCAGGTACATCAGGGCCGCCAGCAGCACAACCGTGATGCCCAGGATCAAGCACTGCGTGACGCTGATGACCGGCCCGCCCAGGCTGATGGGGTCGGTGGGCAGCAGCAGCGGATAGGGCTTGGGGTTGGGCTTCCAGATGATCATGGCCAGGGTCTGCAGCAGCAGGCTCATGCCCATGGCGGTGATCAGCGGGGCCAGGCGCGGCGCGCTGCGCAGCGGCCGGTAGGCCAACTTCTCGATGGTGAAGTTCAGCACCGCGCAAACGACGATGGCGCAGAGCAGCGAAATCAACATCAGCAGCCAACCCGGCAGGCCGCTGTCGGCCAGCGCGGTGACCACGGTCCAGCTGACCAGCGCGCCCACCATCAGCACCTCGCCGTGGGCGAAGTTGATGAGGTTGATGATGCCGTAGACCATGGTGTAGCCCAGCGCCACCAGGGCGTACATCGCCCCAAGCACCAGGCCGTTGATGATCTGCTGGAAGAAGGTTTCCATCGAATACTGACTCCGCTTGCCGCGCCTGCCGCAGCCCGCGAAGGCTAATGCAAGAAATCAGCCTCAGCCTCAGGGTTGCCGGGGGGACTCGGCATCCAGGCGGCGCAACTCGGCCAGCCGTTCGG
This sequence comes from Betaproteobacteria bacterium, assembly GCA_043750435.1. Classification (GTDB taxonomy): domain Bacteria; phylum Pseudomonadota; class Gammaproteobacteria; order Burkholderiales; family Burkholderiaceae_C; genus Rubrivivax. Next base: position 2,958 of record JAYVBO010000199.1, read on the forward strand.
CTATGCGCTGTTCCAGACCGCGGGGCACGGGTTCGTAGAAGCGCTGCACCGGCAGGCCGTCGGGCAGGTAGCGCTCGCCGGCCGCGTAGCCGCCGGGCTCGTCGTGGGCGTAGCGGTAGCCCGCGCCGTGACCCAGGCCCTTCATCAACTTCGTCGGGGCGTTGCGCAGGTGCATGGGCACGGGCCGTGAGCCGTCGCTGCGCACCACCTCACGCACCGCGTTCCAGGCCTTGTAGACGGCGTTCGATTTGGGCGCGACGGCCAGGTAAACCACCGCCTGGGCCAGCGCCAGTTCGCCTTCGGGCGAGCCCAGGCGCTCGAAGACTTCGGCGGCGTCCAACGTCAGGCGCAGCGCGCGGGCGTCGGCCAGACCGATGTCTTCGCTGGCCATGCGGATCAGCCGCCGCGCGGCGTAGCGCGGGTCCATGCCGGCGTCCAGCAAACGGGCCAGCCAGTACAGCGATGCGTCGGGGTCGGAACCGCGCACAGCCTTGTGCAGGGCCGAAATGGTGTCGTAGTAAACATCGCCGCCCTTGTCGCCCCGGCGCAGCAATTCGCCCAGCGTGGCTTCCAGTTGCGCTTCGCCCAGTTCAGCCGCGCCGGCGTTGGCCGCGGCCAGGTTTTCATAGGCATTCAACAGGCGACGGGCGTCGCCATCGGCATGGGCGACCAAGCGTTCCTGGGCCTCAGCGGTCAGCGGCGGCGCCTGCAGCAGGGCCTGGGCGCGGGTGATCAGTTCGCCCAGGTCGGCGTCGTCCAGCGACTTCAGCACATGCACCGTCGAGCGCGACAGCAGGGCCGAATTGACTTCGAAGGACGGGTTCTCGGTGGTCGCGCCAATGAAACTGAACAGCCCGCTTTCCACATGCGGCAGAAAGGCGTCTTGCTGGGCCTTGTTGAAGCGGTGGACCTCATCCACAAACACCACCGTGGAACGCGCGGCCTTGCGCAGCGCAGCGGCTTGTTCTACCGCCTCACGGATGTCTT
>JAYVBO010000200.1:0-1664 GCA_043750435.1 Betaproteobacteria bacterium
CACCACCAATGTGCTGACCGTGGAAGACCCGGTGGAATACGAGCTGGCCGGCATTGGCCAGACGCAGGTCAACGCCAAGATCGACCTGACCTTCGCCAACGCGCTGCGCGCCATCCTGCGGCAAGATCCCGACGTCATCATGATCGGTGAGATCCGCGACTACGAAACGGCGCAGATTGCCATCCAGGCCAGCCTGACCGGCCACCTGGTGCTGGCCACCATCCACACCAATGACGCGCCGTCCTGCGTCACGCGGCTGATCGACATGGGCGTCGAACCCTATTTGCTGTCCAGCAGCCTGCTCGGCGCACTGGCCCAGCGCCTGGTGCGCAAGCTGTGTTCGGTGTGCCGCCGCGAGGACGGCGAAGGCCGCTGGCACCCGGTGGGCTGCGCGCAGTGCAGCGGCACCGGCTACAAGGGCCGCACCGGGGTCTACGAATTGATGGTGGTGGACGAGAACTTGAAAGAGTTGATCCACAACCGCGCGTCGGAACAAGACCTGGCGGCGGCGGCACATGTGGCCGGCCTGAAGTCGATGCGCGAAGACGGCGACCGCCTGGTCAGCCAAGGCATCACTTCGGCCGAAGAGGTCATCCGCGTGACGCGAGACTGACCGACCATGCCCGCTTACCGCTTCGAAGCGCTGGACGCCGCCGGCAAGGCCCAAACCGGCCTGCTGGAAGCCGACAACGTCAAGGCCGCGCGGGCCGCGCTGCGCGGGCGTGAGCTGGTGCCACTCACCGTCACCACGGTGACCATGGGGGCACAGGACGCGGCTTCGGCGCGTTTCACGCGGCGGGTGTTTTCGGCCACGGGCTTGACCGTCTGGACGCGGCAACTGGCCGGGCTGGTGGGTTCGGGCTTGCCGCTGGAGCGCGCGCTGACTTCACTGTCCGAAGAAACCGAAAACCCGCGCCAACGTGAACTGGTGGCCCACTTGAAGAGCGAGGTCAACGCTGGCAGCGCCTTCGCCCGCGCGCTGGCCACGGCGCCGCGTGAATTCGACGACGTCTACCGCGCGGTGGTGGCCGCTGGCGAGCAAAGCGGCGCGCTGGGCCCGGTGCTGGAACGCCTGGCTGATGACCTGGAACAGCGCCAGGCGCTGCGCAGCAAGGTCATCGGCGCCATGCTCTACCCGGCCATCGTGTCGCTGGTGGCGCTGGCCATCGTGATCATCTTGTTGACCTATGTGGTGCCGCAGATCGCCGGCGTGTTCACCAATTCCAAACGCGCCTTGCCGACATTGACCGTGGCCATGCTGGCCATCAGCGCTTTCGTGCGGCAATGGGGCTGGGCGGTGGCCTTGCTGGCCGCAGGCGGCGCCACCTTGTTCACGCTGGCGCGGCGTGGCGAAGCCTTCCGCGAACGCAGCGACGCAGCCCTGCTGCGCCTGCCCTTCGTCGGCCGGCTGGCGCGCGGCTACAACGCGGCGCGCTTCGGCGGCACGCTGGCCATGCTGGCCGGGGCTGGCGTACCGATCCTGAAAGCGCTGCAGGCAGCGGCCGAAACGCTGGGCAACCGCGCGATGCGCGCCGACGCGCTGGATGCGCTGGTGCAGGTGCGCGAAGGAGCGCCGCTGGCGTCGGCGCTGGCCGGCAAGAAGCGCTTTCCCGGCCTGCTGGCGATGTTCGCCCGCCTCGGAGAGCAGACAGGCCAGCTGCCGG
>JAYVBO010000201.1:0-3939 GCA_043750435.1 Betaproteobacteria bacterium
ATCCGCAAGGCCGTGCAGTTGCTGCTGCAGGCCAAGCGCCCCTATATCTACACCGGCGGCGGGGTCATCCTGGGCAATGCTTCGCAGGAATTGCGCCAGTTGATCGCGCTGGTCGGCTTCCCCTGCACCAGCACCTTGATGGGTCTGGGTGCCATCGCCGCCAGCGAGCCCAAGTTCCTGGGCATGCTGGGCATGCATGGCACCTATGAAGCCAACATGACGATGCAGAACTGCGACGTCTTGCTGGCCGTGGGTGCGCGCTTTGACGACCGCGTCATCGGCAACCCCAAGCACTTCGCATCGGTCGAGCGCAAAATCATCCACGTCGACATCGACCCCTCGTCGATCTCCAAGCGCGTGAAGGTCGACATCCCCATCGTCGGCGACGTCAAGGATGTGCTGATCGAGCTGATCACGCAGATCAAGGACGCGCAGGCCCGCCCTGATGCGGCTGCGCTGTCGGCTTGGTGGAACCAGATCAGCGAGTGGCGCAAGCGCGACTGCCTGGTCTACAAGACCAGCCCTGATGTGATCAAGCCGCAGGCGGTGGTTGAAAAGCTGTGGGAGCTGACCAAGGACAGAGACAGCTACATCACGTCCGATGTGGGTCAACACCAGATGTGGGCGGCGCAGTACTACCGCTTCGAGCAACCGCGCCGCTGGATCAACAGCGGTGGCCTGGGCACCATGGGCGTGGGCCTGCCCTACGCGATGGGCATCAAACTGGCCAAGCCGGATGCCGACGTTTTCTGCATCACAGGCGAAGGTTCGATCCAGATGTGCATCCAGGAACTGTCCACCTGCTTGCAATACCAGACGCCAGTGAAGATTGTTTCGCTGAACAACCGCTACCTGGGCATGGTGCGACAGTGGCAAGAGTTGGACTACGAAGGCCGCTACTCGCACAGCTATATGGACGCGCTGCCCAACTTCGTCAAGCTGGCCGAGGCCTATGGCCACGTCGGCATCCTGGTGGAAAAGCCGGGTGACGTTGAAGGGGCCTTGCGAGAGGCGATCCGCTTGAAGGACCGCACCGTCTTCCTCGACATCCGCACCGACCCCACCGAAAACGTCTGGCCCATGGTCAAGGCGGGCAAGGGTATCTCCGAGATGCTGCTGGGTTCCGAGGACCTGTGAGCGCGTGAAGCCGCGACGGCTGCACGCGTTACCGCGCGAGCAGCCAGCCTCGGACCAGCCCGCCCACAGCCTCGAACGGCTCACTTTTCTTCAACATCGCACAGCGTGGCCAAGGGCCGTGGGGTTACCGCCCCCGGCCTGAAGAGCGCGCAGGACGAAAAGACATGAAACACATCATTGCCGTGCTGCTCGAAAACGAGGCCGGCGCCCTGGCCCGCGTGGTGGCCTTGTTTGCCGCCCGCGGCTACAACATCGAGAGCCTGACGGTGGCCCCCACCGAGGACCCGTCGCTGTCGCGCATGACCATCGTCACCACCGGCAGCGACGAAGTCATCGAGCAGATCACCAAGCACCTGAACCGCCTGATCGAGGTGGTGAAGGTGGTGGACCTGACCGAAGGCAGCTTCACCGAACGCGAACTGATGCTGATCAAGGTGCGCGCGGTGGGCAAGGAACGCGACGAGATGAAGCGCATGGCCGACATTTTTCGCGGCCGCATCATCGACGTCACCGAAAAGACTTACACGATTGAGCTGACTGGCGACAGCAGCAAGCTTGACGCTTTCCTGGTCGCCATCGACCGGACAGCGATCCTGGAAACCGTGCGTACCGGTGCCAGTGGCATCGGGCGCGGCGAGCGCATTCTGCGCGTCTGAACCCCCATTTTTCACGGAGAGAACCATGAAGGTCTATTACGACAAAGACGCCGACCTGAGCCTGATCAAAGGCAAGAACGTCACCATCATCGGCTACGGCTCGCAGGGCCACGCCCACGCGCAGAACCTGAACGACAGTGGCGTCAAGGTCACTGTCGGCCTGCGCCGCAATGGCGCCAGCTGGAGCAAGGTTGAGAAGGCCGGCCTCAGGGTCGCCGAAGTGGCCGAAGCCGTGAAGCAGGCCGACGTTGTCATGATCCTGCTGCCTGACGAACAGATCGGCGAGGTCTACAAAAACGACGTTGAGCCGAACATCCGTCAGGGCGCTTCGCTGGCCTTCGCGCACGGCTTCAATGTGCATTACGGCCAGGTCGTGCCGCGCGCCGACCTCGATGTCTGGATGGTTGCGCCCAAGGCCCCGGGCCACACGGTGCGCAACACCTACAGCCAAGGTGGCGGCGTGCCCCACCTGATCGCCGTGCACGCCGACATGAGCGGCAAGGCGCGTGACCTGGCGCTGAGTTACGCCGCGGCCAACGGCGGCGGCAAGGCCGGCATCATCGAGACCAACTTCCGCGAAGAAACCGAGACCGACCTGTTCGGCGAACAAGCGGTGCTGTGCGGTGGCACGGTCGAACTGATCAAGGCCGGCTACGAGACGCTGGTGGAAGCCGGCTACGCGCCCGAGATGGCCTACTTCGAGTGTCTGCACGAGCTGAAGCTGATCGTCGACCTGATCTACGAAGGCGGCATCGCGAACATGAACTACTCGATCTCGAACAACGCCGAATACGGCGAATACGTGACGGGCCCGCGCATCGTCACCGAAGAGACCAAGAAGGCCATGAAGGCGGTGTTGAAGGACATCCAGACCGGCGAATACGCCAAGAGCTTCATCCTGGAAAACAAGGCCGGCGCGCCGACCCTGATGTCGCGCCGCCGTCTGACCAGCGAGCATTCGATCGAAGTCGTGGGCGAAAAGCTGCGCGCCATGATGCCTTGGATCAAGGCCAACAAGCTGGTCGACCGCAGCCGCAACTGATGGGCTTGGGCCAGCGGCTATCCTCACGTTCATGAATGACGATCTGAGGACGGCTGCGGCCGATGAAGGCGAGACGACGGAAGCGCCACGGCCACGTCGCAAGGGCATCTACGTGCTGCCCAATGCGATCACGCTGGCCGCGCTTTTTTCGGGTTTCTACGCCATCGTGATGGCGATGAACGGCCGCTTTGACGTGGCCGCCATCGGCATATTTTGTGCGGCCATCCTGGACAGCCTGGATGGTCGCGTGGCGCGCATGACCAACTCGCAAAGTGCTTTCGGCGAGCAGATGGACAGCCTGTGCGACATGGTGAATTTCGGCGCCGCGCCGGCACTCATCGTGCTGGAATGGGCGCTGAAGGACCTGGGCAAGATCGGCTGGATAGCGGCCTTTGTCTACATCTCGGCCGCTGCCCTGCGCCTGGCGCGCTTCAACACCAACATCGGCGTGGTCGACAAGCGCTTCTTCCAGGGCTTGCCCAGCCCCGCTGCGGCGGCTCTGGTGATGGGCCTGATCTACGTGATGGACGACGCCGGCTTTCGCGGCGTGGCCAAGATCGGCTGGTTGTCGTGGACGGCCTTCGGCGTGACGTTGTACGCCGGGCTGTCGATGGTGACCAACGCGCCCTTCTACAGTTTCAAAGTCGTCGGTGGCAAACGCACCGTGCCTTTCGTGGTGTTGGTGGCGATTGCATTGGGCATTGCGCTGATCAGCCTGCACCCGCCTATCGCCTTGTTCGCGGTGTTCTGTGCCTATGGCCTGTCGGGCTACGGTGTGTATGCGTGGCGCAAGCTGAAAGGCAAGCCGACCAGCGTGATCGCGATCTCGACCGACGACCCGGACGAGAAAGGCCTGCATCCGTGAGTTTCTGCCTTTGCCCCTGTGCTACATTGCTTCGATGAACTCGACCAGCCAACTGTTTGCGCTAAGCCTGCTAGGAGCACTGCGGGCGCGCTGATCAATTCCTGACCTTTCTCGAATCTCCCGATCAACGGCCCGCCAGCGCACAGCAGCGGGCCGTTGGACTTTCAGCGCTGCGTGCGAACCCCTTCAACGCAAAAGGCGACACACCATGACCGACAAGCTCATCATCTTCGACACCA
>JAYVBO010000202.1:0-1661 GCA_043750435.1 Betaproteobacteria bacterium
GCATTACCTGGCGCGGGTGCAGACATGAGGCCGGCATGAGCAGCAGCCCATTCGCCGGCCTGGCCGGCCTGGCCCGCAAGGCGCTGCAGACGACGGCCATCACGCCGCGCCTGCCGTCGCGCTACGAAAGCCGGGTGGCCGCGCAGCCAGGGGCGGATTGGGCGTTTGATGGCGAAGCCACGCCCACGGGCCCACCGGCCGTCGCGTCGGTGCCCGGCGGGCCTGTCGCAAATCAAGCCGAGCCGGTGTTGTCGGCGCTGCCACCCAGCACGGTCGATGCGCGCTCGACCGGAACCGCTGCGCTGCGGGCTGCGTCCGAGGCGCCCGTGCTGGGCGCCAAGGCGCCTGCGGCTGCATCAGGCAGCCGCCGTCAACAGCCGGCGGCGGCGCTGCTTGCCGATCCCGATGCCGATGAATTTGCCGATGCCGTCGCCGTGCGCCGTGCACCGTCCGTCGCAAGGCCGCCGTCGCTCAATCTCGCCGCCGCCCAGGTGCCGCCACAGGATTGGCTTGCCGACCCCGAAGCCGCGCACAGCCGGGGTGCAAGCCCACCCGACGGGGTGTCTGTGCCTGCGCAGGCGAGTGCGCTGATGAGCGCGCAGTCGAGCGGCCGGGCGCAGGCGCTGCGCGAGCGCATCGCGCAGCAGGTGCCCCGGCTGCAGGACGAAGCCGGCGCCGCGCCGTCGTGGGCTCCGCCGCGTGCTGGTGCTGAACCGTTGGCCGTGCCGACCGTGGCGCTGAACACCCGGCCGGCGTCGCCCAGCGTCGAAATCACCATTGGCAGCATCGCCATCACACTGACCCAGGCACCGGTGGCCGCGCCGGCGCGCGCGGCGGTGCCGCCTGCCGACCCTGCCGTGCAGTCGCTGGACGCCTACCTGCAGGCCCGCCAACGGCGGGGTGGCGCATGAGCCAGGCCTTTGCCATCGCCGCCACGGCCGCCGTGTTGCAGCGCATGCTGCAGGCCGGCTTTGCCACGCTGAAGGTGGACGACCTGCTGAATGGCGAAACCGCCACCGTGCGCTGCATCGCGCCCGAGCGCGTGGTGGGTGACGGCGCGGGCAGCACGCTGAACCTGGTGCTCTACAACCAGACGCGCAACACCGGCTGGTCCAACCTGGGCCTGCCTTCGCGTGACGCGCGCGGTGAACGCACGGCCAACCCGGCGCTGGCGGTGGACTTGCACTACCTGGTTTGCGCCTGGGGCGGCAGTGACTTCCATGCTGAAGTGCTGCTGGGCGCGGCCATGCAACTGCTGCACGAAACACCGGCGCTGGGCCGCGACGCCATCCGCCAGGCGCTGAAGCCGTCTCTGATCACCCCGCTGGTACCCAAGGAATTGGCGCTGGCCGGCTTGGCCGACCAACTGGAGCAGTTGCGCATCACGCCGCTGAACCACGGCACCGACGAGCTGTCGCGCATCTGGGCCGCGCTGCAAGTGCCGGCACGGCCGTGCGCCGCCTACACCGTCAGCGTGGTGCTGATCGAGGCCACGCGCAGCACGCGCGCGGCCTTGCCGGTGACGCAGCGCACCTTGGTCGCGCAACCCCTGCGCACGCCGCGCATCGACCGCGTGGAAGCCGTCGCCGGCATGGGCACGCCGGTGCTGATCAGCAGCCGCCTGCGCCTGCTGGGCGCGCAGTTGAAGGCGCCGAACGTGC
>JAYVBO010000203.1:0-1660 GCA_043750435.1 Betaproteobacteria bacterium
AGCCGCTGACAAGCCTCAGCGTCTGCGGCTTCAGACCCGCTCGATGACCATCGCGATGCCCTGCCCCACGCCGATGCACATGGTGCACAGCGCGTAGCGGCCCTGGATGCGGTGCAACTGATTGACGGCCGTGGTGGCCAGCCGCGCGCCACTGGCGCCCAGCGGGTGGCCCAGCGCGATGGCGCCGCCGTTGGGGTTGACGCGGGCGTCGTCGTCGGCCAGACCCAGGTCGCGCAGTACCGCCAGGCCTTGCGCGGCGAAGGCCTCATTCAGTTCGATCACGTCGAGTTGCGCCAGACTGATGCCGGTCAGCTCCAACACCTTGCGGGTGGCCGGCGCCGGGCCGAAACCCATGATGCGTGGCGCCACGCCGGCCGTGGCCATACCCACGATGCGGGCGCGCGGCGTCAGGCCGTGGCGGGCGGCTGCGGCCTCGCTGGCCACCAGCAGCGCGCAGGCGCCGTCGTTCACGCCGCTGGCGTTGCCGGCCGTCACGCTGCCGTCGGGCCGTACAACGCCCTTTAGCTTGGCCAGTGCTTCCAAAGAAGTCGCACGCGGGTGTTCGTCGCGGCTGACCACGACGGCCTCGCCCTTCTTCTGCGCCAGCGTCACCGGCACGATTTCGCTGTCGAAGTAGCCGCTGTTCTGCGCCGCCAGCGCCTTGGTCTGGCTGGCCAGTGCCATGCGGTCTTGCGCGGCGCGTTCGATGCCGAACTCCATCGCCACGTTCTCGGCGGTTTCGGGCATCGAATCCACGCCGTGCATTTCCTTCATCCGCTTGTTGACGAAGCGCCAGCCGATGGTGGTGTCGTAGACCGCGTTGCTGCGCGAAAAAGCGCTCTCGGCCTTGGGCATCACGAAGGGTGCACGGCTCATGCTTTCCACGCCGCCGGCAATCATCAAATGCGCCTCGCCCGACTTGATGGCGCGGGCCGCCGTGCCCAGCGCGTCCAGGCCCGAACCGCACAGGCGGTTGAGGGTGGCGCCAGTCACGCCCACCGGCAGGCCGGCCAGCAGCGCGGCCATGCGAGCCACGTTGCGGTTGTCTTCGCCGGCCTGGTTGGCGCAGCCGTAGATCACGTCGCTGACCGCGGCCCAATCGACATGCGGGTTGCGCGCCATCAAGGCCTTGATGGGCAGCGCTCCCAGGTCGTCGGTGCGTACCGAAGACAGCGCGCCGCCGTAGCGGCCGAAGGGCGTGCGGATGGCGTCGCAGATATAGGCGTGTGTGCTCATGGCGTGGCAGCGAAAGCTGAAGTTCAGGGGATCAAGGGAAGCAGGGGAACAGCCGTGGCGGCTTGCAGTTCATCGAAGGACAGCCCGTCGGCCAACTCCAGCACCTGCACGCCGGCGGCGGTGATGTCCAGCACGGCCAGGTCGGTGTAGATGCGGCTGACGCAGGCCACGCCGGTTAGCGGGTAGCTGCAGGCGGCGACGATCTTGGCCTCGTCGGCCTTGGTGCAGTGTTCCATCATCACGAAGGTTTTCTTGGCCCCGATGGCCAGATCCATGGCGCCGCCCACGGCCGGTATCGCGTCGGGCGCGCCGGTGTGCCAGTTGGCCAGGTCGCCCGCGCCCGACACCTGGAAGGCGCCCAGCACGCAGATGTCGAGATGGCCGCCGCGCATCATCGCGAAGCTGTCGGTGTGGTGGAAGAAAC
>JAYVBO010000204.1:0-3933 GCA_043750435.1 Betaproteobacteria bacterium
GCAGGGCGTCAGTTCGCTGAAGGTGTTGCAGATGCCGATGACCGGCCGGCCGTCAAACTGGTCGTGCGGCACGCCCTTGCCCTTGACCCAGCTGCGGTACGCGAAGCCGTCGCGGTCTTGCCGGCCGAACCATTGCTGGCTGCGCAGGTCTTCGGGCTTCTTGCGCGAAGGCGGGGGCGGCTTGTTGTCGGACATCTCGGTACTCGGTTGGGGCTGCGTGCGGGCTTGTGGCTTTCCCGGTGCCACGGCCGCAGCCGCCCAGAATACTATGGTGTGACGATTGCAGCCGCAGCCGTAAAACCCCCTACAAGCCGACGATGATCGACACAAGTGCCCGCGCCCTTGTCCACGGCCAACTGGTAATCATCACACCATGGAATTCACCCAAGTCATCCTCGTCACCGAAGTCGACGGCCGCGCGCGTTTCCGCGAAGTGCCCATCGCCCTGTCCGAAGGCAAGCCGCAGTCGCGCCTGTCACCCTTGTTGCCCTGCAGCGGCCTGCAGTTGCGCATCAGCCCTGTGGGGTTCAGCAGTGACTTCCATTGCACCGGTGACCCGCAGTGGGTTTTCATCCTGGGCGGGCAGATGGAGATCGGCCTGCCCGACGGCACGCGCCGCGTCTTCGGGCCGGGGGACCATTTCTACTCGGCCGACGTGCTGCCAGCGGGTGCCACCTTCGACCCGCAGGTCCACGGCCATTGCAGCCGGCAATTGGGCGATCAGCCGCTGGTCACCGCCTTCGTTCGTTCTTGACCTGAGCCCCGCCATGCCCATCACTCAAAAATCGGTCGCAAGCCGCGCCACCCCGGCAAGCACCGGCACTGCCCACGGGCGCACGCGGGACAGCCTGGGCGAGGCCATCGTCTCGGGCCGCTACCCACCGGGCAGCGCCGTGCCCACCGAGCCCGCACTGTGTGCCGAATTCGGCGTCAGCCGCACGGTGGTGCGCGAGGCCATCAAGTCGCTGGTGGCCAAAGGCTTGCTCAGCACTGGGCCCAAGGTGGGCACCAAGGTCTTGCCAGCCGAGCAGTGGAATGCCTTCGACCCCGAAGTGGTGGCCTGGCAGAGCCGCAGCGGACTGGCTCGCGACTTCCTGCGCGACTTGCAGGAACTGCGCAGCGTGGTCGAGCCGGCAGCCGCGCGGTTGGCAGCCGAGCGCGCCACCGCGCAGGACATCGTGGCATTGACGGCCGCCTACGCTGGCATGCAGAGCGCGATCGCCAAAGGCGGTGACTACGTCGAACACGACCTGGCCTTTCACCAGGGCCTGCTGCGGGCCAGCGGCAACCGCTTGTTGATGCAGATGGGGCAGGCACTCAGCGCGCTGCTGCGCACCAGCTTCGAGTTGTCCAGCGAACGGGCCGATGCGCCGGCGCTGGCGCTGCCGCGCCACAAGGCGGTGCTGGACGCCGTGGTGGCGAAGTCGCCCTTGAAGGCCGAGCGTGCGGTGGGCCAGCTGATCGCATCGGCACAGGCCGACATCGAACAGGTGCTGGCCAGCCGGCGCAAGCTGCCTTCGCTGAAGAAGCCAGCGGCGAAGTTGAAGCCGCCCCAGAAGCGTTGAACGCGTTGCCGCGCTATTCCTTGACCGAACCGGTCAGGCCCGACACGTAGTGGTCGACGAAGAAGGAATACACAAAGGCCACCGGCAGTGATCCGAAGAGCGCGCCGGCCATCAGCGGCCCCCAGTGGTAGACGTCGCCTTCCACCAATTCCGTCACCACGCCCACCGGCACGGTCTTGTTCTCTGAGCTGCTGATGAAGGTCAGCGCGTAGATGAATTCGTTCCAGCTCAGCGTGAAGGCGAAGATACCGGCCGAGATGAGGCCGGGCACGGCCAGCGGCAGGACGATCTTCACCAGGATCTGCCAGCGCGTGGCGCCGTCGATCAGTGCGCACTCTTCCAGCTCGAAAGGAATGCTGCGGAAATAGCCCATCAGCAGCCAGGTGCTGAAGGGAATCAGGAAGGTGGGGTAGGTGAGGATCAGCGCCCAGCGCGTGTCGGCCAGGCCCATGTTTGTGATGATGGCGGCCAGCGGAATGAACAGGATGGACGGTGGCACCAGATAGGCCAGGAAGATGGCCAGGCCGGTTTGCTTGGCGCCGCGAAAGCGCAGGCGCTCAATGGCGTACGCGGCCAGCACCGATGCGAACAGCGAGAAGCCCGTGGACACCACTGACACCAGCACGGTGTTCCACAGCCATTCGGGGTAGGCGGTGTCGAACAGCAGCTTTTTGAAGTGGGCCAGCGTAGGTGCCACCACCCAGAAGGGGTTGCCGTCGCGGCTGAGCAGTTCCTGGTCGGGCTTCACCGAGGTGATGACCATCCAGTAGAAGGGGAACAGCAGCACGAACAGGAAGATGCCCAGCGGCACGTAGGTGGTCAGCAGCTTGCGCTGCACGGTGTCGAGGTAGCCCATGCCCCCCATGTCGGCGTCCTGCTTCAAGCTCATTCGTCCTTCCCGCCCTGTTGCCAGGCGCGCCGCTGCAGCCCGAAGAAACTGAAAGCGATGGCCGCCAGCAGGAAGGGCACCATGGCGATGGCAATGGCGGCGCCTTCACCCAGTGCGCCGCCGTTGATGGCGCGCTGAAAAGACAGCGTGGCCATCAGGTGCGTGGCGTTCAACGGGCCGCCGCGGGTCAAGACATAAATCAATTGGAAGTCGGTGAAGGTGAAGAGCACCGAGAAGGTCATCACCACCGCGATGATGGGTGTCAGCAGCGGCAGCGTGACGTGGCGGAACTGCTGCCAGGGCGTGGCACCGTCGATGGCGCTGGCCTCGTAGAACGAAGGCGAAATGGTTTGAAGACCCGCCAGCAGCGTGATGGCCACGAAGGGCACGCCGCGCCAAACGTTGGCGAAGACCGTGGCCAGGCGCGCATTCCACGGGTCGCCCAAGAAGTCGATGTAGTGGTCGATCAGGCCCAGCTTGACCAGTGTCCACGACACGATGGAGAACTGCGAGTCGTAGATCCACCAGAAGGCGATGGCCGACAGCGCCGTGGGCACGATGTAGGGCAGCAAGATGACGGCGCGGAAGAAGGTCTTGAAGCGCAGGTCTTTGTTCAGCAGTACCGCCAGCCACAGACCCAGCACGAACTTCAGGACGCTGGCGAGAGCGGTGTAAAACAAAGTGTTGAACAGCGCCAGCCGCGTGACGCTGTCACCCCACAAGAACTCGTAATTGTCCAGTCCGACCCAACTGCCAGGCCGGCCCAACCGGGCGTCGGTGAAGCCCAGCCAAGTGCCCAGACACAGCGGGTAGGTCAGGAACAGCAGCAAGAACGCGGCGGCGGGCAGCATGAACAGCAGCCCGAGCGCGTTCTTGTTGTTCTGCAGTTTCTCCAGCATGGGTGGGTGCTCCAACGTGGGCGTTGAGGTCAGATCTTGTAGTAGCGCTCGGCGCGCTTCTGTGCACGCTCGGCGGCTTCCTTGGGCGTCTTGGAACCGCTGACCGCTTCAGCCACCATGTTGACCACGATGAAGTCGGCACCAGCGCCGGCCGAGGCATAGCCCAGCTTGCCGGCATAGCCCGCGGGGCGCATGTTCTTCACGCCGCCGCTGTACACGGCGTTCTTCGGATCGGCCGTCCAGACCGACGCTTTCTCGTAGGCTCGCAGCGGCTGCGCGATGTAGCCAGCCGCACCCGCCAGCCAGGGTTCGAACTGCTCTTGTTCCATCATGAAGCGCAAGAACTCTTTGGCTGCCTGCGGGTACTTGGTGTACTTCATGACCATCTGGTTGAAGAACAGATGCGACTCGGTCGGCACGCCCACGGGGCCGATGGGGAAGGCCGCGTGCTGGATGTCGGCGGCCATCTCCTTCAGCTTCGGGTCTTGCGAATTCTTGGCCGCGTAATAGATGGAAATGCCGTTGTTGGTGACGCTGATCTGGCCGTCCAGGAAGGCCTTGTTGTTGTTCGGGTCCAGCC
>JAYVBO010000205.1:0-3931 GCA_043750435.1 Betaproteobacteria bacterium
TGGGCGTGAACCTGCCGGGGAATGTGTATTCACACATCAGCGGCATCGACATCGTGCGCGCCGGCAATGCCGACGGCAGCGGCGACTACTACGTGCTGGAAGACAACCTGCGCGTGCCCAGCGGCGTCAGCTACATGCTGGAAGACCGCAAGATGATGATGCGGCTCTTCCCCGACCTGTTCGCCATGCACCGCGTGGCGCCGGTGGCCCACTACCCCGACCTGCTGCTGGAAACCTTGCGCGCGGTGGCGCCGGCCGGCGTCAACGAACCCCATGTGGTGGTGCTGACCCCCGGCATGTACAACAGCGCCTACTTCGAGCACGCTTTCCTGGCCCAGCAGATGGGTGTGGAACTGGTCGAAGGCCAGGACCTGTTCGTCAAGGACGGTTTCGTCTTCATGCGCACCACGCAAGGCCCCAAGCGCGTCGACGTGATCTACCGCCGTGTCGACGACGACTTCCTCGACCCCAAGGCCTTCCGCCCTGACAGCACCTTGGGCTGCGCCGGCCTGTTGGACGTCTACCGCGCCGGCAACATCAGCCTGAGCAACGCGGTGGGCACCGGCATCGCCGACGACAAGAGCATCTATCCCTACGTGCCCAAGATGATCGAGTTCTACCTGGGCGAAAAGCCCATCCTGAACAACGTGCCCACCTATTTGTGCCGCGAGCCAGACGACTTGCAGTACGTGCTTGACCACATGCACGAACTGGTGGTCAAGGAAGTGCACGGCGCCGGCGGCTACGGCATGCTGGTGGGGCCGGCGGCCACCAAGGCCGAAGTCGAGGCATTCAAGGCCGTGGTCAAGGCCAGGCCCGACAACTACATCGCCCAGCCCACGCTGAGCCTCAGCACCTGCCCGACCTTTGTGGAGGCCGGCATCGCGCCGCGCCACATCGACCTGCGGCCCTATGTGCTGAGTTCGGGCAAGACCGTGCAGACGGTGCCCGGCGGCTTGACGCGGGTGGCGCTGAAGGCCGGCTCGCTGGTGGTGAATTCGTCGCAGGGCGGCGGCACCAAGGACACCTGGGTGCTTGAGGACTGAAGGAAGACTGAGGTGAAGGACTGATCATGCTTTCAAGAACTGCCGACCACCTTTTCTGGATGGCCCGCTACATGGAACGCGCCGAGAACACCGCGCGCATGCTGGACGTCAATTACCAGACCTCGCTGTTGCCGCAAAGCGCCGACATGGCCGAAAGCGGCTGGCGCGGTTTGCTGTCGATCAGCGAACTGACCGGCCCGTATTCCAAGAAGTACAGCGATGTCACCGCGCAAAGCGTCATGGACTTCATGGTCAGCGACGCCAGCAACCCGAGCAGCATCGTGGCCTGCCTGCACGCGGCGCGTGAAAACGCGCGGGCCGTGCGCGGCGCGCTGACCACCGAGGTCTGGGAAACGCAGAACCAGACCTGGCTGGAATTCACCCGCATGCTCGCTGCCGACCAGGGCGAATTCCAACGCGACCCGAGCACCTTGTTCGAGTGGGTGAAGTTCCGCAGCCACCTCAGCCGCGGCGTCACCCTGGGCACCATGCTGCGCGACGAGGCCCTGCACTTTCTGCGCATCGGCACCTTCCTGGAGCGCGCCGACAACACCGCGCGCCTGCTGGACGTGAAGTTCCAGGCGCTGGCCGGTGGCGACTACTTCGGCCCGGGCTCGGCGATGGAGACCCTGGAGGTGGATTTCTACCACTGGAGCGCCATCCTGCGTTCGGTCTCGGGCTTCGAGATCTACCGCAAGGTCTACCGCAACGTCATCCACCCGGCCAAGGTGGCCGAGCTGCTGATGCTGCGCCCCGACATGCCGCGTTCATTGGCGGCCTGCGTGAACGACGTGGTGAGCAACCTGAAAATGGTGGCCAATGAGCAGAGCAGCGAAACCCTGCGCCGCGCCGGGCGTCTGCAGTCCGATCTGCAATATGGCCAGATCGACGAGATTCTGGCGACCGGCCTGCACGCCTACCTGACGGCCTTCCTCGACCGCGTCAACGACCTGGGCGTGGGCATCAGCCGCGACTTCCTGGTGCCCATGGCCGCTTGAACGCGCGGGCTCGGCGCGCCGCCGAGCGGAAACGAAAAAGGGGCCGGTATCTACCGGCCCCTTTTCCATGGAAGACGCTGCTTACTTGGCGGCGGCCTTGGCAGCCTTGGCGGCCTTCTTCTTGCCGGCCTTCCTGCCGGCCTTCTTCGCGGCGGGCTTGGCGGCTTCAGCGGCCGGGGCAGCGGCGGCGGCCGGGGCGGCGCCAGCTGGGGTCGCGGCCTTGGCTGGGGCTTGCGCGAAGCTGAAAGCAGCAGAGGTGGCCAGCAGGGCAGCGATCAGGAGGTTCTTGGTCATTTCGTTTCACCATTCAACCGGATTCGAGAAGCTCCGAACCCGCCGAGCGATCCCGACATTCGCCGGGCTTGTGCATGAAACGCGGGCCTTGTGCCCCTGGTTGACGGGGTTATGGAAGTTTTCCGCGCCGCCTATCATCTGACGCCATGCTGCGCTGGATCCTTCCGCTGCTCATCGCTTGGCCACTGGCGGCCAACGCGCAACCCAGTTCCTTGTCCCGCATGGCCCCGTTCGCCCAGATGATCACCACCCTGACGCCGCCCGTGGCACCCACGGTGCCGCATGCGGTCAGCAGCCCACACGGCGTGCGCGACGACCCCTACTACTGGCTGCGCGACGACGACCCGCAAACCAAGCGCCCCGAGGTGCTGCGCCACCTGCAGGCCGAAAATGCACACACCGCCGCCGTGCTGGCGCCGCTGGCTGCTTTGCAGACGCAACTGGTGCAAGAGATGCGCTCGCGCTTCCAGGACAACGAGAGCAGCGCGCCGCAGTACGAGCACGGTTGGTGGACCTGGCGCGCCTACCGGCCGGGCAGCGAATACCCGCTGCTGATGCGCCAGCGCGGCGGGCCTGAAAAGCCCGACGCCCGCGCCGCGCAAGAAGTGATGCTGGACCAGCCGCAACGCGCGGCCGGCAAGGCCTACTACAAGGTCGGCGGTCATGCGCTCAGCCCCGACGGTCAGCTGCTGGCCTGGGCTGAAGACACCGCCGGGCGGCGCATCCACACCCTGCGTTTTCGCAACCTGAAGACCGGTCAAGACCTGCCCGACGCCATCCCCGGCGTGCTGGAAGACCTGGCCTGGGCCAACGACAGCCGCACCCTCTTTTACGTGCTGCAAGACCCCGTCACGCTGCAAAGCGGGCCGGTCTACCGCCACACCCTGGGCAGCCCGGCGCAGGCCGATGTGAAGGTCTATGAAGAGGCCGACAAGACCTTGTTCGTCGAAGTCGCGCGCAGTGCTTCCAAGCGCTACGTGATGATCGCCGTGCGCGGCACCGACACCACGGAAACGCTGGCTGTGCCGGCCGACCGGCCGACGGCGCCGGTGCGCGTGGTGCTGGCCCGCAAGCCCGGTGTGCGCCACAGCGCCGACCATCTGAAGGGCCGCTGGTTCATCCGCAGCAACGAAGGCGCGCTGAACTTCAAGCTGGTCAGCGCACCCGAAGGCGCGCCCGATGTGCGCAGCCTGTGGCGCACGCTGGTGCCGGGCCGCGAGCAGGCCACGCTGGAAGCCTTTGCGTTGCTGGACGGCGGTATCGCCGTCCAAGAGCGCGTTGACGCCGACACCCGCGTGCGCCTGCTGCCCGCTGGCCAGCGGCGCGGCAAGGCCGGCGGGCGGCCGCTGGCCATCGCCAGTGCGCCGGGAACCACGGTGTCGCTGGGCGACAACCCCGACGCCCAGGCCGCCCACCTGCGCTACACCGTGACCTCGCTGGTGCAGCCGCAGGCCACCTGGGATCTGCACCTGGCCAGCGGCAAGCCGCATTTGCGCAAGTTGCGCACGGTGCCGAACTTCGACGCCGCGCTGTATGCCACCCAGCGCCTGTGGACCACGGCGGGCGACGGCGCGCGCATCCCGGTCACGCTGG
>JAYVBO010000206.1:0-3924 GCA_043750435.1 Betaproteobacteria bacterium
CTCGACCCTTGGAGCTGCAATTGCAGCGCAGCGCCCAGGGTTACAGCGGCAGCATCACCGTCACGCTTTCAGGCGCGCCATGAGACGACCCAAACGAAAGTTATGGGCAGCGACCCAGGCCGGCACCGGCTGGGGCGAGTCGACGTTCGCCGTAGTTGCATGGGACAAGTCGCGCGGCGCAGCACGGCGTGGCTCTGCAGTGGGGTTTGTGGTCGGCGCCATCGTCTTCTTCATCGCCAACATTCCCGCGGCCTGGGTCGCGCACGCCGTAGCCAGCGCCACCAGCCAGCGCCTGTTGCTGGCCGACGCGCGTGGCTCCCTCTGGTCCGGTAGCGCTCGCGCTGTGTTGACCGGCGGGCCACAGAGCCGCGACGCGAGCGCACTGCCCGGGCGGCTCGAATGGTCGCTGGGACTGCGCAGCTACGGCTTCGAATTGAAGGCGCAACACGCCTGCTGCTTGAACGGGGCGGTTGCGGTGCAGGTGCGCCCCGGCATTGGCAAGCTCGCGTTCACACTGCCCCCCGGCCTGGGCTGGATTGGTAAATGGCCCACCAGCTGGCTGAGTGGCTTGGGCACACCCTGGAATACGCTGCAGCTCGGCGGCGCGGTACGTTTGCTCTCGCCCGGGATGCAGCTCGAGGCGGTGCAAGGGCGCTGGCGCATCGACGGCCGCGCCGACATCGAGCTGCTCGGCGTATCGTCGCGCATGACGACACTGAACACGCTTGGCAACTACCGGCTGAGCGTCTCGGCCGCCCAGGGCGGCACGCCGCGCCTGCAATTGTCGACGCAGGACGGCGCGTTGCAGCTGAGCGGCGAAGGAAGCCTGGGGCCGGGGGGGCTGAGTTTTCGTGGCGACGCCCGGGCCGAGGCGGCCGACGAGCCGGCGCTGAACAACTTGTTGAACATCATCGGGCGGCGCGAAGGCGCGCGTTCCGTCATTTCGATCGGATGAGCATGAAGCTGAGCGCGAGTTTTTTGCGGCCAGGGCGGCGCCTTCTTCACAGGCGTGCAGCGCCTCTGCACGCGGCCCTGTTTTGTGCCGCCCTGTTGGCTCCGGTGCTGCTGCTCGCACAACCCGCCGGTGCGCGTTTTCGCGGTGAGCCGGTGACACTGAATTTTGTGAACGCCGAGATCGAAGGCGTGGCACGCGCCATGGCGGTGATCCTGAAACAGCAATTCGTCGTCGACCCGCGCGTCAAGGGAACGATCACGCTCTACACGGAGCAGCCGCTATCGCCGCGCGACGCCTACTTGAATTTCCTGGCCGCGCTGCGCGGCCTGGGCTTCACCGTCGTGGAGGTGGCGGGCTTGTACAAGGTGGTGCCGGAGGCCGACGCCAAGCTGCAAACCGGCACGGTGTCGGTTGGCGAAGTGTCGCGCCGCGGCGATCAGGTGATTTCGCAAATCTTCAAGCTCAACCATGAAAACGCGAACAATCTGGTGCCGGTGCTGCGACCATTGATCAGCCCGAACAACACGATCAACGCGAACCCCGGCAACAACTCGCTCGTCATCACTGACTACGCCGACAACCTGCAGCGCATCGCCAAGATCATCGCGGCGCTGGACCAGCCCAGCGGCACCGATGTGGACATCGTGCCGCTGGTGCATGCCGTGGCGGCAGACCTGGCGCCGCTGGTGCAAAAGCTCAGCGACGGCGCCGGTGCGGCGGCGGTGCCGGGCGCGCCGAGCGGTGGTGGTGTCACCGTGGTGGCCGACGCGC
Source organism: Betaproteobacteria bacterium (assembly GCA_043750435.1). Classification (GTDB taxonomy): domain Bacteria; phylum Pseudomonadota; class Gammaproteobacteria; order Burkholderiales; family Burkholderiaceae_C; genus Rubrivivax. Next base: position 1,727 of record JAYVBO010000206.1, read on the forward strand.
GCAGCAACTCGCTGATCATCCGCGCCGGCAATGCCGCCAGGCTGGCTTCGTTGCGCGCCACCATCGCGCGGCTGGACCGCCCCAGCACTCTCATCGGCCCGGGCGGCGGCATGTGGGTGGTGCACCTGAAGAACGCCGACGCCACGCGCATGGCCACGGTGGTGCGCGCGGCCTTTGGCGCGGTCGGCGGTGCCAGCGGCGGGGGCAGCACGGCCAGCAGCGTGGGCACCGGCATCACGCCGGCAGCGCCCGGTACCGGTGGCATCGGCGGCTCGGGTTCGGCCGCCGGTGGCAGCGCCTTGTCCACGGCCGCGCAGCCGTCCACCGGCGGCTTCATCCAGGCCGACCCGGCGACAAATTCGCTGGTCATCACCGCGCCGGAACCTTTGTACAAACAGGTGCGTTCGCTGATCGACCAGCTCGACAGCCGGCGCGCCCAGGTCTACATCGAAAGCATGATCGTCGAGGTCTCGGGCGGCGACGCCGCCGAGTTCGGCTTCCAGTGGCAAGGCCTGCTGGGCCAGAGCGGCGACAAGCTGGGCCTGGTGGCCGGCACCAACTTCACCACCAGCACCAGCCCCAGCATCATCGCCGTCAACACGGCGGCGGCCAGCGGCACGGTCAGCCTGGGCACCGGGCTGAACATCGGTTTGTTGAACTCAGTCAACGGCGTGGTTTCGCTGGCCGCCATTGCGCGGGCGATGCAGACCACGAGCGACACCAACATCGTGTCGACGCCCAACCTGATCACGCTGGACAACGAAGAAGCCAAGATCGTCGTCGGCGAGAACGTGCCTTTCATTACCGGCCAGTTCACCAGCACCGGCACGTCCACCAGCAACCCCTTCCAGACTATCGAACGCAAGGACGTGGGCATCACGCTGCGCATCAAGCCGCAAATCGGCGAGGGCGGGGCCATCCGCATGACGCTGTTCCAGGAACAAAGCAGCGTGAAGGACCAGGCCACGGGCACGGCCAATGCCGGGCCGTCGACCAGCAAGCGCTCCATCGAAGGCACGGTGACGGTGGACGACGGCCAGATCCTGGTGCTGGGCGGCCTGATCGAAGACCGCTACGTGACCACCAAGAACAAGGTACCGCTGCTGGGCGACATCCCCTTCCTGGGCGCGCTCTTCCGCAGCGAAAGCCGCGAGCGCAAGCGCAGCAACCTGATGGTCTTCCTGCGGCCCATCGTGATGCGCGACGCCGATACGGCCAACCGTTTTTCGCAAGACCGCTACGAGCAGATACGCGGCCAGCAAAAGGCCGCGCAGCCGACGCCCAGCCTGGTCTTGCCGATCAACGAGTCGCCGGTGGCGCCGGCCATGCCCGACCGCAAGCAGCCCTTGGCGCCCGCCATGCCGCCGCCCGACAGTGGCGCGCCGCCAGCCAAGTCGCCCTGACCACTGAACTTCGACCGCTGACCACCCGACCATGGCCACCCGCCACCTGCTGCCCTACGCCTACGCCAAGGCCAACACTCTGCTGCTCGAAGACGACGGCGAACAACTGCTGCTGTGGGCCGGCGAAACCACGCCACCGGCAGCGCTGGGCGAGGTGACGCGGCTGTTCGACGTGGCGCGCTTCGAACGCGAGGCCAGCGCCACGCTGGGCCAGCGTATTGCGGTGGCCTACGCCGGCGGCGAAAGCAGCGCGGCGGCGGTCATCGGGGAAGTTGAAAGCGGCGTCGACCTGAGCCGCATGATGCAAGAGCTGCCGGCGGTGGAGGACCTGCTCGAAGCCGCCGACGACGCGCCCATCATCCGCATGTTGAATGCGCTGCTGACGCAGGCCGCCAAAGACGGCGCGTCGGACATCCACATCGAACCCTACGAGCGCAGTTCCAGCGTGCGCTTTCGCGTCGACGGCACGCTGCGTGAAGTGGTGCAGCCCAACAAGGCGCTGCACGCGGCGCTGATCAGCCGGCTGAAGATCATGGCCGAGCTGGACATCGCCGAAAAGCGCTTGCCGCAAGACGGCCGCATCAGCTTGCGCATCGGTGGCCGGGCCATCGACGTGCGGGTGTCGACGTTGCCGTCCTCGCACGGTGAACGCGCCGTGTTGCGCCTGCTGGACAAGGCCGAATCGCGCTTCACGCTGGAAGGCCTGGGCATGGACGGCGAGGTGCTGCAGTCCTTCGCGCGCCTGATCCAGCAGCCGCACGGCATCGTGCTGGTCACCGGCCCCACCGGCAGCGG